>NZ_PSVU01000012.1:0-79448 GCF_002932515.1 Rathayibacter sp. AY1D5 | reverse complement strand
ACGGCGGCCCCCTCCCCGCCATCGGCCAGCTCGGCGGGGACCCGCAGGACCGCTGACCACGGCCTGCTCCGTCCGGCCGCTCCCGAGACGCCGCCGTGCCGTCCGGACGCCGCCCTCCCGCGGCCGTCCCAGCGCGCACGGCGGCGTCCCGGCGCCCGACGGAGCTGTCTCGGCACGCCCGCCGGAGCAGCGCCCTCGCTTACCACGTTCGGGTCAGTCCGCAACCCGGTGCGTTCCCAGGCGGCTCCCGCCTAACGTCGAGCGTGACGACCGCAGCAGCGGAACGCCGCACACCGAGTGAGACAGCAAGGAGCACCACCGTGCCGCAGATCATCGAGACCGTCGACGTCAACGTCCCCGTGTCCGTCGCCTACAACCAGTGGACCCAGTTCGAGGAGTTCCCGCGCTTCCTCGACGAGGTCGAGTCGATCCAGCAGGTCACCGACACCCTCACCGTCTGGAAGGTGAAGGTCGGCCCCGTCGAGCGCGAGTTCGAGGCGAACATCACCGAGCAGCACCCCGACGAGCGCGTCGCGTGGAACAGCACCGGCGGCGAGACCGACCACGCGGGCGTCGTCACCTTCCACAAGCTCTCCGACACCGAGACCCGCGTCACCGTGCAGCTCGACTGGGAGCCGAAGGGCTTCCTCGAGACGCTCGGCTCGCTCGTCGGCGCCGGCAGCCACGCCGTGAAGAAGGACCTGAACAACTTCAAGGAGTACATCGAGAAGCAGGGCACCCCCGACGGTGCCTGGCGCGGCGACGTCGAGGCCTGAGCCGTGACCGACGCAGCCACCTCGTCCGAGGGCGAGAAGAAGGCGAACGGTCTCGGCGACGACGAGACCATCCCGCACTCCGAGGACGGGCTGGCGGTGGGGGTCTCCGGAGACTCGCACTTCAACCCCGAGGAGGACGCTCCCGAGGAGCCCTCCGAGAGCTGACGCTCTCCTCCGGGGAGCCCGACCGCTCTCCTCCGCGAGATGCCACTTGTGCACATGACACGCCACGAGGCGTGCGCACAGGTGGCATCTCGCGGTTGAAGGCTCAGCGCCAGGCCCGGGTGTACTGCGGGGGCACCGGCAGGTCCGCGCTGAGCTCGTGCGCCATCCGCACCGGAGCGTTCGGATCGCGCAGCAGCTCGCGGGCGAGCAGCACGACGTCGGCGTCGCCGTTCGCGACCACGCCCTCCGCCTGCTCCGCCGTGGTGATGAGTCCCACGGCGCCGACCAGCGCACCGGTCGCCCTCCGCAGGTCGCGCGCGAACGGCACCTGGTAGAGGGGCGCCACCGGGATGCTGGCGTGCACGAGTCCGCCGGTCGACACGTCGAAGAGGTCCACGCCCTCGGCGCGCGCCCACTCCGAGACGGTGATCGTCTCCCCCAGTGTCCAGCCGCCCTCGGCCCAGTCGGTCGCGGAGAAGCGGACGAGCAGCACGAGCTCCCCGATCTCGGCGCGGACCGCGCGGACGACCTCGAGCAGCAGGCGCGCCCGGTTCTCGAGGGAGCCGCCGTAGGAGTCCTCGCGCGTGTTCGAGAGCGGCGACAGGAACTGGTGGAGCAGGTACCCGTGCGCGGCGTGCAGCTCGATCACGTCGAAGCCGGCGTCCGCGGCGCGGCGGGCGGAGGCGCGGAACGCCTCGACGAGGCCGGGCAGCTCGTCCGCCGCCAGCTCGCGCGGCTCCGCGTAGCCCTCGAACGCGACGGCCGAGGGAGCGACGGTCGGCCAGCCGCCGTCCTCCAGCGGCACGGATCCGCGTCCGCTCCACTCGCGGTAGGTCGACGCCTTCCGGCCCGCGTGGGCGAGCTGCACGCCCGCGAGCGCGCCCTGCCCGTGCACGAACTCGACGATCGGAGCCCAGGCGTCGCGCTGCTCGTCGTTCCACAGCCCGGTGTCCCAGGGGCTGATCCGCCCCTCGGGGACGACGGCGGTGGCCTCCGCGATGACGACGCCAGATCCGCCGCGCGCGAGCCCGCCGAGGTGCACGAGGTGCCACGAGGTGGGCACGCCGTCCTGCGCCTCCACCGAGTACTGGCACATCGGCGCCGCCCAGAGGCGGTTGCGCGCGGTCCTCGAGCGGAGCGTCAGCGGCTGGAACAAGGCGGTGTCGGTCATGTCTCTCCTGTCGTGCTTCTTCGCGGAACGCCGCTTCGGTAGGCGATACGCCGGTGAGGGCGCACGCCGGCGGCATCTCGCGGAGGGGGTCACGTGCTCCAACCGGGAGGAGAGCCCGGCTATGCCCGGATCAGCGCGGCCAGGTCGCCCCGGGCGCGTCCTGCCAGACGGTGCTCGGCGGAGCGAGCGACTCCAGCTCCTCGAACAACGCGTCGGGGATCTCGAGCGCGTCGTCGGCCACGAAGGAGTCGTAGTGCTCGGCGGAGGTGGCGCCGACGACCGTCGTCGTCACGCGGGGGTCGCGCGTCGAGAACTGCAGCGCGGCGGCGGCGAGCGGCACGCCCGCCCGGTCGCAGGCCGCTCCCATCGCCGCGACAGCGTCGACGATCTCGCGCGGCGCCGGCCGGTAGGCGTAGGAGGCGACCGGCTCCGGCCAGCGCGCGAGGGCGCCTCCGCCGTAGACCGCCGCGTTGACCACGATCACGCCGCGGTCGACGGACGCGTCGATCAGCTCCTCGGAGGAGCGGTCGACGAGCGTGAAGCGGTTGTGGGTGATCACGGCGTCGAAGAGGCCGGTGTCGACGTAGTGGCGCAGCATCGGCGCGGGTCCGCCCGAGATCCCGATCGAGAGGGCGACGCCCGCCTCCTTCATCGCGACGAGCGCGCGGACCGGGCCGTCCTCGGCGAAGGCCTCGTCGTACGAGATGCGCTCCGGGTCGTGCAGGTAGAGCAGGGGGAGGACGTCCATCCCGAGGCGCTCGCGGCTCTCGTCGAGGCTGCGGCGCATCCGCTCGGCCGAGTAGCTGCCGGTGCTCGGGTCGCGGTCGAGCTTGGTGACCACGGTGATCCCCTCGGGGACGCCGCCGCGGGCCTGCAGGGCCTCGCCGATCAGGCGCTCGCTGTGGCCGCCGGCGTACTCGTTGGACGTGTCGACGACGGAGACGGCGCGGGTGGCGGCGTCGGAGTCGAGGACGCGCTCGAGGGCCGGCACCCGGTCGAGGTCGGCGACGCGCTCGGGGCGCCAGGAGGTGCCGAGGGTCAGCCGGGTGACGGTGGCGCCGGACGGGCCGAAGGGCCGGAGGCGGGAGGACTGCGGAGTCATCCGCTCAGCCTGGCAGCGCCGGGGTCCTCCCCGCATCCCGCGGCGGATGAACGGTCAGTGGACGAGAGGGCTCTGCCCGACGACGCCGAAGCCCAGGAGCGTCGTCGCGAGCGTCCCGGCGGAGAGGTGGGCGATCCGGAAGACGGTGTCGGTGCGGCGCGGCCGCCTCCGAGGTCGACGCGGTGTCGTGCTCGACGGGATCCCTCCGCGGGGCCTTCCTCGGGGCGCGATGACCGGCGGCGGACCGGCGCGAGGCCGCCCTGACGGCCGGACGCGGGCCGGTGGTGCGGCCTAGGCTCGGCGCGTGACCGTCGATACCGCCGCCGCCGACTCCTCCGCCCGCTCCGCCGTGCTCGACGCTCTCGCCACTCCGGCGCTGGTGCTCGACGAGGCGGTGCTCGACCGCGACATCGCCGCCGTCGCCGCGGCTTCCCGCGAGCGGGGCCTGGCGCTCCGCCCCCACGCGAAGACGCACAAGTCGCTCGAGATCGCCCGGCGCCAGCTCGCCGCGGGGGCCGTCGGCCTCACCGTCGCGACCGTCTCGGAGGCCGAGGTCTTCGCCGCGGGAGGGATCCGCGACCTCTTCATCGCCTACCCGCTCTGGGTCGACGCCGAGCGCGCCGGGCGGCTCCGCCACGTCCTCGCGAGCGCCCGTGTGCGGGTCGGCGTCGACTCGGCGGAGTCGGCCGAGCGCCTGGCCGCGGCCCTGCCCGAGCGCGAGGGGCTCGAGGTCGTCGTCGAGATCGACTCCGGCCACCACCGCAGCGGCGTGCTCCCCGCCGAGGCCGGCGCGATCGCCGCGGCCGCCGTCTCGGCCGGGCTCGACGTCGCCGGCGTCTTCACCTTCCCCGGCCACAGCTACGCGGCCGGAAACGGAGCGGCGGCCGCCCGCGACGAGGCACGCGCGCTCGCCGAGGCGGTCGCGTCGCTCGCTGCGTCCGGAGTCGAGGCCCGCGTGGTCAGCGGAGGCTCGACCCCCTCGGCCGCGTTCGCCGACTCCTCGGTGCTCACGGAGCTGCGCCCCGGGGTCTCGGCCCTCGGCGACGCCCAGCAGTGGGAGATCGGCACGATGACGCCCGAGGACATCGCCGTCACCGTCCTCGCCACGATCGTGTCCCGCCGCGGCGACCACCTGATCGCCGACGCGGGCAGCAAGGTGCTCTCCTCCGATCGTGGCGCGGCCTCGAGCGGCTTCGGCCGCCTCCCGGAGCACCCGGAGGCGCGCATCCCGGTGCTCTCGGAGCACCATGCGACGATCACCGGTGTCGACCTGCCCGTGGGGACGCGGGTGCGGATCGCGCCGAACCACGTCTGCGTCGCGGTGAACCTGGCCGACGAGTACCGCGTCCTCCTCCGCGACGGCGGCGGCGCCGTCTGGCCCGTCGACGCCCGCGGGCGGAACAGCTAGGCGATCCGCGAGCGCGGGATCCGCAGGCCGAGCAGCGCGCTCGCCGCCAGCAGCACGAAGGCGGAGGCGAAGGCCGCGGTCGGCGATGCGGCGTCGGCGAGAGCGCCTGCGAGCAGCGGCCCGATCACGCCGCCCAGGTCGGACGCGGCCTGGAACACCGAGACCGGCTTGCCGCCGCGCTCGCCCGCGGCGTCACCGACCAGCGCACCCGGGGCCGTGCCCATGAAGGCGGCCGCCGCTCCGTAGACGCAGAGCAGCACGACGAGCAGCCACAGCTCCGAGACGAACGGCATCGCCAGCATCGCCACCGCCGCGACGGAGAATCCGCCGATCAGCGCCGGGCGCCGGCCGACCGTGTCGACGAAGCGGCCGGCGGGCGCGAGCGCGATCGTCTGCACCACCGCGGCGATCGCGAACGCGATGCCGGTCCAGGCTGGCTGCCCGCCGAGCCCCTCGACGACGAGCACGGGGACGAGCGTCGCGCGGACTCCCATCGCCGACCAGCCGAGGGCGAAGTTCGCCAGCACCGCGCTCTGGTACCGGCGGTCGCGGGCGACCTCGCGCAGGGGCTTCGTCCTCGCCGCGGCGGACGGTGCCGCGTCGCGCTCCGGCCGCTGCAGCAGGATCAGCCCGACGAGCCCCGCGATCGCGAGCGTGCCGGCGTAGAAGAAGAAGGGGGCGGTGAGCGAGATCGCCGTGAGCACGCCGCCCACCGCGGGGCCCGCCATGCCGCCGAGCAGGAAACCGCCCTGGTAGAAGCCGATCGAGCGGCCGCGCCGCTCCGGGCTCGCGGTGCGCAGGAGGAGCGTCATCGCCGCGACGGAGAACATCGCGGAGCCGATGCCGCCGACTCCGCGCAGCAGGAGGAGGTGCGGGTAGTCGGAGGCGAAGCCGACCAGCGCCGAGGAGAGCGCGACGATGCCGATGCCGACGGCGAGCACGACCCGCTCGCCGAACCGGTCGACGAGCGGCCCCACGAACGGATTCGCGACCAGCCGCATCAGCGCGAACGCCGAGACGACCGCGCCGACCGCCGTGTAGTCGACGCCGAAGCTGCGCACGTAGGTCGGCAGCACCGGCACGACGACGCCGAACCCCAGCATCACGAAGAAGGCGACGACCCCCAGCACGAGCACGTCCCGCGGCAGTCGCTCGCTGTCTCGGGAACGCCACGGGAATCGCACCTGTCGACGCTACCCCCTGCCGCAGGCCCCACCCGACTCCGGACGGGAACCCACCGGGCAGCACGCCGGACGCGCCTGTCGGAGCCGTACCGCGCCGCGGCGCCGGTCGGCGAGCTCGGACCGGATACGGTCCTTCGATCCGTCCCGGAGGAACCGGTGCACCGGGAGCGGACCGGGACGGGCCCTCGACCGACAGGAGACCCGTGAGACGCACCACAGCTGTGCCGGCCCTGCTGGCGGCCACGCTCCTCCTGACCGGGTGCGGGAAGCCGGGAGGCGTGCAGCAGGCCGCTCCCTGCGCCCCGCTCGAGCGCACGTGGAACGACTACGCGCCGGAACTCGATCCCGTTCTGCGTCCACCGTTTCGCGAAGCCCTCGAGGGCTTCGACGAGAGCTCCTCGAACTCGATCGCATCCGACGCTGCTCGTCTCGCCACGAGCAATCTGCTCTCCGCGATCTCCGGGGATCGACGAGCGAGCGAGTACTTCTGGAACGCCATGGACCTGATCGGCCGTGAGTGCGCCGAGGCGGGAGTCCCGCTGTCGTTCGACCACCACGGCGAGCAGCTGACGACGGGGAGCAGCGCCGACCTCGGGCGCCCGCCCTGGGCTCTCGATCCGCCGCCTCAGCCGGAGAGCGGCACGATCGAGCCGACGATCCCGGAGTAGCTCACGTAGTAGAGGACGCCGTCGCGGTGGAGGACGCCGCGGCCGGGGTAGCTCTCGTCCGGTCCGTCGGGCCCGTCGAGGAAGCCCGGAGCCGCGGTGTCGTCGGCGGTGAACCCGTCCGCGAGGAGCGCGGCGCTCCGATCCGGCCACTCCGCGTCCGGGACCGCCAGCTGCCCGACCACGACCGACACGTCGCCCTGGCCGCTCCACCGGCAGAGCACCCCGTCCTCGGCGATCTCCTGCACGACGGGGTAGTCGACGTCGTAGACCGTCGCCTCGGGTGAGAGGGCGAGACCGTCCTCGGCGAGCGACCCCTCCTCGTCGGCGGTGAGCAGGTCCTCGCAGGGGAGCAGGGCGGTGGCCGGGGTCGCGGTGGGCAGCGGAGTCGTGCTGCCGGCGCTCGCGGTCGGCACGGCACTGCTCGGCGTCGGAGCGCTCGAGATCAGCGGTGGAGCGGTCGTCGGGGCCGTCCCCTCGTCGGCGCTTCCCGTGCAGCCGCTCAGCGCGAGCAGCCCCGCCGCGCAGGCGAGCAGCGCACCGGCGCCCCTCGCGGTCGTCGTCCGGATCATCGCGAGCCCCCTCGTCCGCGGCGGCCGCGTCGCCGCCCCCTCGATCCTCTCCTCCGCCCTTGTCGGCTGTCCACCGCCCCCGGCCGGCGCAGACGCGACTACCGCTTCGGCCCCGCGCCGATCGCCCAGACCCGCGGCGGCACGGTGCCGTTGACCGCGTGGTCGCCGACGATCCGCGCCTTGAACACCCACGGATTGTGGCTCGCGGCCGTGCGCGCGTTGCGCCAGTGCCGGTCGAGGTTCTTGCGGGTGCTCACCCCGGAGGCGCCCAGCGCGTCGAAGAGGTCGGAGGTCGCCCGGGTGGCCAGTTGCGTCAGGACGATCTGGGCCTGCGCCGTCTCGAGCTCGGCGAGGTCGTTCTGCCGCTCGTCCTCGAGCGGGTCGCCGTCGAGGGCCGCCTCGTGCGCCCGCTGCAGCGCGCCCGCCGCGCGCTCCACGATCGCCGCTCCCGCATAGGCGGCGGCCGAGACCTGTCCCACCACCTGCAGGATCTGCGGATCCGCCGCGAACGACTCGGCGTTCCCGTGCGAGAAGATCCGCGTCCGCGCTCGCACTTCGGCCGCGATCTCGCGCTCGGCCCCCGCGATCGAGCCCGCCAGCACGGCCAGCAGCACCGCCTGGTAGAACGCGGTCTGGTAGCGGAACCGGGTCTCGAAGTCGATCACGTCCTCGGCCGCGACCACCGCCTCCGTGAAGGTGCTCGTCCCCGAGCCTGTGGTGCGCTGGCCGAAGCCGTCCCAGTCGTCGGCGTGCTCGACGCCCGCCTGGCGAGCGTCGACGATCGCGATCACCTTCTGCCCGGTGTCGGTGCGCTGGGCGAAGGTGTCGATCCAGTCGGCGAAGACGCTGCCGGTGGAGTAGTACTTCGTGCCGGTCACCGTGAACCGCGTCGGGTCGCCCTCGACCGGAGCGACCTTCGTCTGCACGTCGCCGATCGCGACCGTGCCGACCTCGGTCCAGGCGTTGCCGCCGAGCTCGCCGTCGGCGAAGCGCCGGAGCCAACGCTCGCGGGTCCCGTCGGTCGCGAGCAACCGGTCCTCGACCAGGGCGAAGTGGCCGCGGAGCGCCTGGGGCAGGTTGGAGTCGGCGGCGGCCAGCTCCGTCAGCAGGCGGAACAGCTGGGGGAGGCTCGCGCCGGCCCCGCCGGACTCCAGCGGCACGCGCACCGCGCCGAACCCGGCGTCCGCCAGCGCTCGGATCTGCGCGACCGGCAGCTCGCGTGCGCTCTCCCGCGCCGCCGCTCCCGCCGCGATCTCGGCGAACAGCGGCCGGAACCGCCCCGCCAGCTCCTCGTAGTCCACCTCGGGCACGGCCCGCACGTCGGTCACGGTCATCGTCGGCTCCTGTTCCGCTGCGCCCACCCCGGGCGGCTCGTGCTCGACGGTAGGGGAGGAGCCCGGTCCGCGGTCCGCCCGTGACGCCCGGTGTCCCTCCGTGACGCCCGGTGTCCCTCCGTGACCTCCGGTGTCCCTCCGTGACGCCCGGATCGGGGAATGCCTCGCCCCCGGGGCTGTTGGCCCAGGGGATGTCCTCCACCACTCCCGTCCCCCCGTCCGACCCCCGCAGCGCCCTCGTCGTCGGTGCGACCGGCATCGGCGGCTCCGCCCTCGTCGACCTGCTCACCGAGCAGGGCTGGCCGGTGACCGCCCTCTCGCGCCGCCCGATCGACGCGCGCCCCGGCGTCACTCCGCTCGCCGCCGACCTGCGCTCCGCCGAGGACCTGGCCCGCGTGCTCGCCGACCAGCGCCCCACGCACGTCTTCTTCACCGCCTGGTCGCGCCAGGCGACGGAGGAGGAGAACATCACGGTCAACGGCGGCATGGTCCGCGACCTCCTCGCCGCGCTCGCGCACGCTCCCGTCGAGCACGTCGCGCTGGTGACCGGCCTCAAGCACTACCTCGGCCCGTTCGAGGCGTACGGGCAGGGCGCGATGCCCGACACCCCGTTCCACGAGGAGGAGGAGCGCCTCGACGCCCCGAACTTCTACTACGCGCAGGAGGACGAGCTCTTCGCCGCGGCCGGGCGCGCCGGGTTCACCTGGTCGGTGCACCGCTCGCACACGGTCATCGGGCACGCCGTCGGCAACGCGATGAACATGGGGCTGACCCTCGCGGTCGCGGCGTCGATCCACCGTGCCGAGGGCACCCCGTTCGTGTTCCCCGGCTCGCTCACGCAGTGGAACGGACTCACCGACATGACCGACGCGACGATCCTCGCCGAGCAGATGCTCTGGGCGTCGACGTCGGAGGCGGGCCGCGACCAGGCCTTCAACGTGGTCAACGGCGACGTCTTCCGCTGGCGCTGGATGTGGACACGGATCGCGGAGCACTTCGGCGTCGAGCCGGTCGGCCCGGGGGAGGAGCCGCAGCCGCTCGAGCAGCAGATGGCCGATGCCGAGCCCGTCTGGCGGCGCCTCGTCGACGAGCACGGGCTGATCGAGCCCGACCTCTCCCGCGTCGCCTCCTGGTGGCACACCGACGCCGACCTCGGCCGGAACCTCGAGGTCGTCACCGACATCGGCAAGTCCCGCCTCGCCGGCTTCACGGCGTTCCACCGGACGGTCGACTCGTTCACGGCGCTCTTCGACCGCTACCGCGCGGAGCGCCTGATCCCCTAGCGGTTCGCTGCGGCGCCCCTCGCGATGAGCACGTCCGGCGAGAGCTGGTGGCGCACGAAGCGGAGCGTGAAGCTGCGGCGGTCTCCTCCGGAGACCCGCTCGGCGAGGACGCGGATGCCGAGGACGGCGACGACGCGCCACTGCTCGGTCTCGTGGGCGACGACGGCGCAGAAGAGGTCGCCCGGGCGCACCTCGTCGACGGTGGTGGTGAGGCTGTTCGTTCCGTGGGTCATCTGGCCGCTCCTGGTTCCGGCGGACCTCGCGGACGGCGCTTCGGGTGCGCCGCGCAGCCGTCCGCCGGTCGCTCGAGAGGGGGGCCCGAGCGGCCGGCGGCCGGTCATGCGTGCGACAGCGGGGACGAGCCCGCCGGAACGACCCCGTGCCGCAGGAGCAGTGTAGGACTGCGACCCTGACCGTGGCGCGGAATGTCAACCACTTGCGAGCGCGCTCCCGGGGTTCTCAGGCCCGGAGACGACGGAACCCGCCTCCCGGGCGGGAAGGCGGGTCGTGTCGGTGTGCGGCGGCGGAGCCTGATCGGGAGCGGCTCCGGCGCGGAGGGTCAGGCGGCGGGCTCGGCGCGGCGCAGCGGAACGGCGGCGTTGCTCGTCGGCTCGGGCACGATGCGGAGGCCGGCGCCGCTGTTGGCGCGCTCCATGAGGGCCTCGACCCACTCCGGGTTGATCGTGGGCTGACGGCTGCCCTTGAACTCGAACTGGATCGGGATGGTCGGGTGCATCCACACGCCGCGGCGGCCGGTGCCGGCCTGGGGGCTCGCGTCGAGGGTGAGCAGGAAGCGCTCGTCGCGGCGGAACTTGTTGATGATGACGATCTGGAGGTGGGCGAGGGCGCGGTCCTCGACCTCGATGGCGGCGGGGGGAGTGCCGTACAGGATGTTGCCCATGGTGTGCTCCGATCTGACGTGCGAGTGGCTGACGTCCGTCACTCTATATCGCTAGAAAGACTTCCTACTAGTTGAGCTAGCTACTTACGTCGCGGACTGCGTTTTCTGTCCATCGCCGCCGGTCGCCTCGATTCTCCGACGGACCCGGGGCGCGGCAGAAGTCCCTCGGAGTGAACTCTCGGGGACGCACGGCCACGGCCGCGTGGACGCGCGTCAGGCGCGGCGCTGCTCCAGCACGCCGTCGGCGTACTCGCCGATCGGCTCGCCCGCGAGCTCCTGGGCGGCGTCGACCGTCTCGGAGTCGGCCGGGCGCTCGACGATGTCGCGCATCGTCTGCAGGAAGCGGATGACGGTCCCGGCCTCGGAGGGGTTGAGCGTCTCGGCCGCCTCGAGCATGCGGCGGTGCATCTCGTCGAGCGTCTCGCGCACCTCGCGGTGGGAGGTGGGGGTGGCGACGATGCGGATGGCCCGGCGGTCGCTCGGGTGCGGCTCCCTGACCACGTGCCCGCTCTTGACCAGCCGGTCGATCAGCACGGTCGTGGAGGCGGAGGAGATGCCGAGGTAGGAGGCCAGGTCCTTCGGGCTGACGTGCACGCCCTTCTGCTGGCGGCGCATGAGGAACTGCACGGCCAGCAGGTCGTTCTCGCCCATGCCCATGGATCCGCGGGTCCGTCGGCGCATCGCGGCCTCCGCCGTGCGGAAGGCGCGCATCGCGGCGAGGACCTCCACCGCTCCGGGCTCGGTCGCCTCACCCGAGAACCAGAAGGCCCCGGGTCGCTTCAGCGTGACCTCATCCATGCCGAACAGTCTAGACAGTCTCGTAGCAAGAACATCTAGACAAGCCAACCTCCCCCGAGGTGCTTGCCTGGAAGGGCGGCGACCACTACGAAGGGACTACTAGTTAGACGAGCTAGTGACTCATTCGCGAAGGGAGCTGCCTGTGCTGGACGAACTCGACCGCCTGCAGCCGCTTCCCGCCGACGTCGTGGATCCGCTGGTCGGATCCACCCTGGCCGGTCGCTACCTCGTGCTCGAGCGGGTGGGGGAGGGTGGCAGCGCTGTCGTCTACCGCGCCCGCGACCTCCGCCTCGCCCGCCAGGTCGCGGTCAAGGTCCACCGCGACGTCCCGGACACCCCCAACGAGCGGGCGCGTCGCGAGCGCGAGGTCCGCTTCCTGATCGACTCGCGCCACGCCTCCGTGGTGGACGTCCTCGACCAGGGCGAGATCCCCGGCGAGGAGGGCGACCTCGCGTTCCTCGTCCTCGAGTACTTCGACCGCAGCGACCCGGCGGCCGACTGGTTCGGCTCCGGCGATGAGCGGCTCGTCGCGGAGGTCGGCGCTCAGGTGGCCGATGCTCTCGCGCACCTGCACGCGCAGGGCGTCCTCCACCGCGACGTGAAGCCCGAGAACGTCCTCGTCCGCTCGCGCGCCACCGCATCCGGCTTCTCCGCGCACGAGGCCAAGCTCAGCGACTTCGGGATCGCCCGCTCGGTCGACGACGCCCGGCTCACCCGCTCCGACGTGCTGGTGGGCACCGCCGCGTACCTCAGCCCCGAGAGCCTCGGCTCCGGCCCGGTCGGACCGGCGTCCGACGTCTACTCGCTCGGGCTGGTCCTGCTCGAGGCCGTCTCGGGCCGCAGGGCCTACACCGGCACGACGCTCGAGATCTCGATCCAGCGCCTCCACCACGCGCCCGTCGTCCCGGAGTCGGTCCCGGCGGAGTGGCGCGAGCTGCTGACCGCGATGACCGCTCTCGATCCGGCCGACCGCCCCTCCGCCGAGGAGGTGGCACACCGGCTCTGGGCGCGCCTGGCCGGCGGCCCCGCCGCAGCCCCCTCCCGCAGCGGAGTCACGGGCACGGTCGCCCTCGTCGCCGCGGGCCTGGTCGGCGCGGTGACGGCCCTCTCGCTCACCGGCTGGCTGGGCTGAGCGCCCCGAGCGGTCCTCGTCCGCTCAGGTTCCTCGCGAGCGTGCTCCCGTAGGCTCCGGGCGACCCTCGACCGACCCCGAGCCGCGTCGCCGCGGACCGAACGGAGCCGATCCCATGAGCCCGCGCCGCCTCTTCCGCCTGCTGTCGATCGTCGAGGCGGTGACCTGGACTCTCCTGATCGTCGGGATGCTGCTGAAGTACGCGGCCGGAGCCGGCGACTGGCCGGTGAGCGTCGCGGGGCCGATCCACGGGTTCGCGTTCCTCGCCTACGGAGCCGCGGCCCTGGTGCTCGCGGTGAACCAGCGGTGGTCGGCGGGCGCGACGGCGCTCGCGGTCGTCAGCGCGGTCGTGCCCTACGCGACGGTCCCGCTGGAGCGCGGCTTCGAGCGCCGCGGCCTGCTGGAGGGCCCGTGGCGGACGCACGCGACGGACGACCCGCGCGACCGGCGCGTGACGAGCCGGCTCCTCCGCTGGGCGCTCGCGCGGCCCGTGCTCGCCGGGGCGCTGGTCCTGGCTCTGGTCGCCGTGGTCTTCGCGGCGCTGCTGGTGGTCGGCCCGCCCGGGGGCGGCGAGGCCTGATCCCGCGCGCGGCGTGCCTCAGACGGGGCGCGTCTCCGCGTCGATGAGGATCTCGGCGGCGCGACGCGCGTGCAGGGCGGCCTCCGGGGTTCCGGCGATGGCCGCGGTGGTCTGGGCGCCCTCGGCGAGGATCGCGAGCTGCGCGGCGAGCTCGGCGCCGCCACCCGCCTCCTCGGCGAGGGTCGCGAGGAAGCGCTGGAACGTCTCCTTGTGGTCGCGCGCCATCTCGGCGACCATCGGGTTCGACGAGCCGAGCTCCCCGAAGGCGTTGATGAAGCCGCAGCCGCGGAACGAGTCCTCGGAGAACCAGTCGAAGAGGAAGTCGTAGATCGCGAGCAGCTTGCCGCGAGGTCCGTCCGCCGCGGCGACCCGGGTGGTCACTCCGAGGGTCCACTGCTCGTGCCGGCCGTGCAGGACGGCGACCACCACCGACTCCTTGCTCGGGAACTCCGCGTAGAGGCGCTTCAGCGAGACGCCCGCGGCCGTGCGGAGCTCGTCCATCCCGACGGACTGGATGCCGCGCTCGTAGTAGAGCCGGTCGGCGGCCGCGAGGATCGCCTCGCGGGGAGGGCGCTCGTCGAGGATCGGGGACATCCCTCCATGGTAGGCGGTACCAGAACGGGCGTTCTCGGTCGGCTGCCGCGCTCTCCGCAGGGGGTCCGGGGGTCGGACGCTGCTGCTAGCGTCGCGCTCGGGTGCGCAGGCGCCCGGGGACGGGAGGCGGACGCATGGTCGTCGCGATGCAGGCCGAGGGATTCGACGGGCCGGAGGCGCTGCGCGCCGTCGAGGTCGATGCGGGGGAGCCGGCGCCCGGCAGGGTGCGGATCGCGGTGCGCGCCGCGGGCGTGAACCCGGCCGACGCGAAGCTCTTGCGCGGGATGTTCGGGCGCGGGCGGGTGCCGGTCCGGCCGGGCAGCGAGATCTCCGGAGTCGTGACCGCGGTCGGCGAGGGGGCCGAGGGGCAGCTCGGCCCGATCCGCGTGGGCGACGAGGTCGTGGCGTTCCGGGTCTCCGGCGGCTACTCCGCCGAGCTGGTCGCGCCCGCGAGCGCGGTCCTGCCCAAGCCCGCCGGGCTCGGCTGGGCGGCGGCCGCGGGCCTGCTGCTGGCCGGGACGACCGCCGAGCACCTCGTCGAGGCCACCCGCGTCTCCTCCGGGGTCACCGTCCTGGTGCACGGGGCGAGCGGAGCCGTCGGCTCGCTCGCTGTGCAGCTCGCGGTCGCCCGCGGAGCACGGGTGCTGGGCACCACGAGCGAGCGCGGCGAGGAGGTCGTCCGCCGCTTCGGCGCGGAGCCGGTCCGCTACGGCGCCGGGCTGGAGGAGCGCGTGCGCGTCCTGGCCCCCGGCGGCGTCGACGTCGCTCTGGACACGGCGGGCACCGACGAGGCGCTGGACGCCTCGGTGGCTCTGGTCGCCGACCGCTCGCGCATCGCCACCGTCGCCGGCTTCGAGCACGCCGCCCGCCTCGGCGGGATCCTGATGCTCGGCGGCGGACCGGGAGCCGATCCCGGCACCGCGCTCCGCGACGCCGCCCGGCCGGGCCTGCTCGACCGCGCCGGTCGCGGGGAGCTCGAGGTCGTGCTCGGGCCCTCCTTCCCGCTGACCGAGGCGGCCGCCGCGCTCGCCCTCGTCGAGTCGGGCCGCGCGCGCGGCAAGACGGTCCTGCTCCCCTGAACGAGACGTCCTCCCTCGACCTGCCGGCCCTCGGGCCCTTCGACTCCGCCGGCGCCGCGAGCCTCCTCCGCAACCACGCCCTCCCCGGAGTGGAGCGGGTCTCGGCCGACGGCCGGCGCCTGGAGCGCCTGCTCACCCTCGACGGGGCGCCGCGGCCGATCGTGCTCGAGGTGACGGAGACCGGGCTGCGGGTGGAGGCGGAGACGGACGTGCTGACGCCGGCGGCCGCGGTCGTCCGTGCCTGGTTCGACCTCGACTCCGACGTGGTGGCGATCGGCGCCGAGCTCTCGCGGGACCCGCTGCTCGCCCGCTCCGTCGCGGCCCGGCCGGGGCTGCGCGCGACGCAGTACCCGGAGGCGTTCGAGGCGGCGGTGATGGCGGTCCTCGGCCAGCAGGTGTCCGTCGCCGCGGCCCGGACCTTCGGCGGACGGACCGCCGCGGCCTTCGGCGCCCCGTGGGAGCGCGGTCTGCTGGCGTTCCCGGCACCCGCCGCCCTGCTCGCGCCGGAGTTCGAGGCGCTGCGCTCGGCGATCGGGATCACCAACGCCCGGGCGCGGACGGTCCGGGCCGTCGCCGAGGCCTTCGCCGCCGGACCCGTGCTCGACCGCGCGGGCGACCTGCCGGAGCAGCGGCGCGCGCTCCTCGCGATCCCGGGCATCGGGCCGTGGACGGCCGACTACCTCGCGCTCCGGTTCCTCGGCGATCCGGACGCCTTCCCCGCCGGCGACCTGGTGCTGCGGAAGGCGCTCGGCCGGGTGAGCACGGCGGAGGCGGAGGCGGCGTCGCAGGCGTGGCGGCCGCACCGGGCGCACGCGGCGTTCCACCTGTGGGCGAGCACCGGAGCGGTCTGAGCGGGTGGACGACCCGAGTCGAGAGCCGCGCCCGGACCGGCGGCCGGGACCGGCCGCCGACGGATCAGGTCAGGTACTCGACGTCGTCGTACAGGATCGGCGCGTCCTCGGCGTCCGGATCCTCGACCGGGACGTCCTCGTGCTCGAGGATGACCGCGACGCCCGGGGAGACCAGCACGCAGACCTCGCGCTCGCCGGCGACCGTGAAGCTCACCATGTCGCCGCGGTTGCGCACGGCCTCGACCAGGCGCTTCTCGAGCTCCTCGGTGTCGAGGGAGACGGCGAGGAGGAAGCGACGGCCGTCGATGCTGAGCGTGGTGCGCCGCATCGTCGCCTCGGGCTCGGGAGGCGTGCCGCGTCCACCGCGGCCGGGCGTGACCGCCTTGACCCGCAGCGACGAGGCGTGCATCCGGATGACGGCGTTCACGAGCCCGCCTCCGGGCGCGACTCGTGGTGGCGGCGGCCGCCGGAGCGGCGGTCCTCCTTCATCTCGGACTCGAAGAGGTGGCGGCGTCCGCCGGCGAGCTCGTCGCGCGCGGCGCGCTCCTGCTCCCGGAACGCGGCGTAGTAGGTGTCGTCGTAGTCCTCGACGATCTGGAAGGTCCAGCGCCCCTCGATGACGTTGCGGCCGACGAGCTCGGCCTCGATCCGCTCGGCGGTCGCGGCGTGGCCGGCCTCGCGCAGCGCGTCGACGGCCTCGCCCAGAGCGAGGTCGGCCGCGCCGGTGAGCCGGTGGAAGCCGTAGAGCAGACCGCGGGCGTGCTCGACCGTCTCGAGCGCCTCCGAGAGCTTCCCGAGCGCCGCCACGGTGGCGTCGTCGAGACCCTCCGGGCGCAGGTGCGCGGAGTCGGGGTGGTCGTGTGAGCTGCTCATCCAGGTGAGCTTAGGCCGACCTAAATGCTCTGTGACCCCCTTGCGCCGCCGCCGGGAATGGTTCGTGCCCGGAGCGGCAGGGCGGTCAGGTGCACGTCGCGGAGCGCTCCGTCGTCGGCGACGGCGGTCAGGAAGGTGCAGGCCGGCTGGCGCCTCCGATCCGACGGGGAGCCCGGATTGAGCAGGCGGAGACCCGCCGGGGAGACGGTGTCCCAGGGGATGTGGCTGTGCCCGAAGACGAGCACGTCGGCACCCGGATGGGCGGCGTCGGCGCGGGTCTCGCGGCCGGTCGCCGCTCCGGTCTCGTGCACCACGCGGACGTCGAGGCCGGCGACGCGGGCGCGCGCGACCTCGGGCAGGCGGGCGCGCAGCGGCTCCGGATCGTTGTTGCCCCACACGGCCAGCAGGAGCGCCGCCCGCTCCTCCAGCGCGTCCAGCGTCGCCTCGTCGACCCAGTCGCCCGCGTGCACGACCAGGTCTGCCTCGTCGACCGCGCGCCACACCTCGTCCGGGAGGGCCTTCGCCCGCTTCGGGAGGTGCGTGTCGGCGAGCAGGAGGAGGCGGACCGGACCGTCGACCTCGGGTGGAGAGCCGTCGGGGCCGGGCTGGAGCAGGGGCATCAGCGGGCGGGGCCGGGCGTCGGCTCCACTCCGCCGTCGGCACCGGGCTCGGTCGAGGTCCCGGAGCTGCGGAGGCGGGCGTCGAGCGCCTCGAGGTCGGCGGCGAACCAGAGGTGGTCGCCGCGGTTCGACTCGACGACGAAGGCCTGCAGCGCGCTCGACTCCGCCACCGGCCCGCTGACGTCGCCGAGGATCACCAGCCGCTTGCCGTACGAGACGAACTTCTGCACGAACTCGCCGGCGATGCCGGAGCGCAGGCGGAGGAACTCGGGGTCGAGCCGGCCGACGGGCACCACGATCGTCTCGACGTCGCCGCCGTAGGTCTCGCCGATCAGCGCGATCGCGTCGTCCGGGGTCGAGAGCGCGCCTCCGTCGTCGTCGACGAGCAGGAGGGGGACGCCCTGACGGGTCTCGGTTCTCATCGGGCCAGCCAATCACGTCGGCCGGGGAGAGGCGAGCAGTGCCGTCCGGGCCTCCGCTCGGATCGTCCATTCCTGGGCCGGCCGTGCTCGCGGGGACAGCCGATCAGGCGTCCGGACGGGCTGCCCGCGCCGCCGCTACGAGCCCGGCAGCTCGACGCGGCGCTTGAAGCCCACGTGCGAGTCGACGAAGCCCAGGCGCAGGTAGAAGCGGTGGGCGTCGGTTCGGGCGGCGTCCGAGGTCAGCTGGACGAGCGGCGTGCGGAGCTCGATCGCAGCGACGTCCAGCACCCAGCGCATCAGGGCCGTGCCGATCCCCGCCGACCGCTCGGCGCTCGCCACCCGGACCGCTTCGACGAGCAGGCGGGAGCTGCCGCGGCGCGCCATCCCGGGGATCACGGTCAGCTGCAGCGTGCCGACCACGGCTCCGGCGCCGTCCACCGCGACCACGAGATCGTTTCCCGGGTCCTGCGCGATGCTCCGGAAGGCGGCCTCGTAGGCGGCCCCGTCCTCCTCGGCGGCGACGTCTCCGCGCCCGGCGCTGATCGGGTCGTCGGAGAGGAGCCGGACGAGCGCGGGGAGGTCGTGGAGCACCGCGCGGCGGAGGAGGAGGCTCCTCTCCCCGGGGCCGGCGTCGCGGGGGAGGGTCAGGTCGGCGATCATGCCCTCATCCTCCCTCTGCTCCACGGCGGGAGCGGTGGTCGGAGGCGGGCAGGACGCGGCTGAGAGCGGCAGGGGGATCCTGGCGTCCGGTCCGCACGTCCACGCGCCGCGTGCCGCAGCCGGCGCAGCGGACGTACACGACGACGCCCTCGCTGGTCCGGTGGGCCGACTCGGTCGTCCAGCCGTGCTCGTGCGGATCGACGGCGGGAGCGAGCGGCTCGGAGGGGTGCGGGGAGGGGGTGGAGGTGCGCATGGGAGCCACTGTGCTGTCATGGTCTTATGCAGCTCAACCCTTACGGCGAGTACGCGGTCCTGCTCGCCGCCTCCCTCGCGAACGACTGGCCGTCCGACCGCGCGGGCATCGAGGCTCGAACGCGCGAATACGGCATGACGATGGCCTTCGAGTCCGGCCCGGACGACCACGCCCGGACGCGCGACGTGATCGACGAGTGGCTGGAAGTGGTCGACGCGCCGACTCCGAGCGACCGGGCGACGTCGCTGAACCGCCAGATGGCCGCGATCGCCGCGTATCCGCGCCTGACCGACCACGACGACGAGGGCTGGCACCTGCACTACCGCGACCAGGACCAGTCCCTGGCGCACGTCCTCCACGCCGTCATCGCGGTCGGCACGGCGCTGCACCTGACGACCCGGGGGATGAGCCGCCTCCTGCGGTGCGAGGCCGGTCGGGCGCCGGGCGACCACTGCAGGAACGTCGTCGTCGACGTGACGCGGAACGGCCGGCAGCGGTACTGCTCCGTCCGCTGCGCGAACCGGGCCGCGGTCCGGCGGCACCGCCTGCGGCACGCGGAGTGAGTCCGCGCGGCCCCGTCACTCCGCCGCGTCGCCGCCCGGCTTCATCCAGAACGGGGAGTAGTGGTAGCCGTCGAGGTCGTCGAACTGGCGCTGGTACATGAAGGAGTAGTCGTCGGTGTCGCCGATCCGGCCTCCCGCGGCGGCGGCCCGCTCGACGAGCTCGTCGACGGCCTCGCGGCTGTCGAGGTCGAACGAGACGGTCACCTTCGAGGGGGTGCCGGGGGCGCCGATCAGCTCCTCGGTGGCGCCGACGCTCTCGTACATCGCGCGGCTCGCCAGCATGACGGACGTGTCGGGACCGATCCCGAAGCAGGAGACGTCCTCGCGGGACATCTCGGCGTTCAGGGTCCAGCCGAGCGCGGTGTAGAAGGCGGTGGCGCGCTCGACGTCGTCGACCGGGCAGGTGATGAAGAGGCTCATGCGCTCACCCTCGCCACCTGCGGGCGGGCCGTCAAGAGCTCCGCGAGGGAACTCCGGACGGCCCGCCGGGACTCAGCGGAACGACCGCAGCCGCAGGCTGTTCAGCACGACGAAGACGCTCGAGAACGCCATCGCGGCGCCGGCCACGAGCGGCCCCAGGAGTCCGGCCATCGCGAGCGGGATCGCGGCCACGTTGTAGGCGAAGGCCCAGAAGAGGTTGCCCCGGATGACCGCGAGGGTGCGGCGCCCGAGGCGCAGGGCGTCGGGCACCCGGCCGAGGTCGTCGCCGACGAGGGTGATGTCGCTCGCCTCGATCGCCGCGTCCGATCCGGCGCCCATCGCGATCCCCACGTCCGCGGCGGCCAGCGCGGCGGCGTCGTTCACACCGTCGCCGACGAAGGCGACGTGGCGGCCCTCCGCACGGAGGCGCTCGATCACCGCGAGCTTCTCCTCCGGCAGCACCTCGGCGACGACCTCGTCGATGCCGACGGCCGAGGCGACGGCCTGCGCCGCCCGCGGGTTGTCGCCGGTCAGCACCATCACCCGCAGGCCCCGCTCGCGCAGGGCGCGGACGGTGCGGGACGCCTCCGGCCTCGGCTCGTCGCGGAGGACCGCGAAGCCGCGAAGCGCCCCCTCCCAGCCGACGCCGACGACGGTGCCGCCCTCGGCGGTCGCTCGCTCGGCGCGCTCGGCGAGACCGCCCGGCGCGAAGCCCCACTGCTCCTCCAGCCAGCGCAGCCGGCCGGCGACGACCAGGCGGCCCTCGACCCGGGCACGCACGCCGAACCCGGTGCTGGAGCGGAATCCGGTCGCCTCGGGGACGTCGAGGTGCGCGGCCCCGGCCACGATCGCCGCGGCGAGCGGATGCTCCGACCCGCGCTCGACGGCGGCGAGCAACCGCAGGCTCTCGTCGTCGCTGGACTCGACGACCTGGAACGCGCCGGTGGTGAGCGTGCCGGTCTTGTCGAGCACGACCGTGTCGATCCGGCGCCCGGCCTCGAGCACCTCCGGCCCGCGGAGGAGGATCCCGAGCTGGGAGCCGCGGCCGGTGCCGACGAGGACGGCGGTCGGGGTGGCCAGGCCCAGCGCGCACGGGCAGGCGACGACGAGGACGGCGACGGCGGGAGAGACGGCGGCGGCGAGGTCGGCGCCGGCGATCAGCCAGCCGGCGAGGGTGGCCAGGGCGAGCACCACCACGACCGGCACGAAGACGGAGGAGACGCGGTCGGCGAGCCGCTGGACGCGCGCCTTGCCGGCCTGCGCGTCCGAGATTAGGCGGCCCATCCGCGCGAGCGTGGTCTCGGAGCCGACGCGGTCGACGCGGACGGTGAGCAGGCCGTGGGCGTTGAGCACTCCGCCGGTCACGGTCGAGCCCGGGCCGACCTCGACCGGCACGCTCTCGCCGGTGAGCATGCTCGCGTCGATCGCGCTCGAGCCCTCGAGCACGGTGCCGTCGGCGGCGACGGTCTCGCCGGGGCGCACGCGGAGGAGGTCGCCGACGGCGAGCGAGGACGCGGGCACGCGCTCCTCCTGCCCGTCGGCGGCGACGCGCACGGCGTCCTTCGCGCCGAGGCGGAGGAGCGCCCGGAGCGCCGCACCGGCGTCGCGCTTCGACCGCGCCTCCAGGTAGCGGCCGGCCAGCACGAGGACGGGGACGGCGGCGGCGACCTCGAGGTAGATCTCGTCGTGGCCGGAGCGGCTGCCCAGCAGCTCGAACGGCATGCTCATGCCGGGCCGCCCCGCGTCGCCGAGGAACAGAGCCCAGACCGACCAGGCGAAGGAGGCGCTGACACCGAGGCTGATCAGGGTGTCCATGGTGGTGGAGCCGTGCCGCAGCGCCCGCCAGGCGTTGCGGTGGAAGGGGAGCGCGCCCCAGACCGCGACCGGTGAGGCGAGGGCGAGGCACAGCCACTGCCAGTTCGCGAACTGCAGCGGCGGGATCATCGAGAGCAGGACCACCGGCACGGCGAGCAGCGCGGAGACGCGGAGCCGGGTGCGCAGGGCGCGCCGCTCGCGGTCGTCGTCGCTCTGGTCCTCCTGCTCCTCCGCGGGAGCCGCCTCGCCGATGGAGGGGACCGACGCGCTGTAGCCCGCGGCCTCGACGGCGGCGATCGCGTCGGCCGGAGTCGTGCCGGGCGGGAGGGTCAGCGTCGCGCGCTCGAGGGCGAGGTTGACGGTCGCGTGGACGCCGGGGAGCGCGTCGAGGCGCTTCTCGACCCGCGCGACGCAGGAGGCGCAGGTCATCCCTCCGATGGCGAGCTCGAGCGGGGTGCCGGTGGTCTCGGCCACGTCAGCTCAGGGGAGCGAGGCGGTAGCCCGCGTCGGCGACGGCGGCGGCGATCTCCTCGCGGCCGAGCGGCCGGGAGGAGCCGACCGTGACGGTCGAGACCCCGTCGGGGGCGAGGGACACGTCGACCGCCGAGACCTCGGGGTAGGCGGCGAGCTCCTCGGTGACGCTGCGGACGCAGTGCTCGCAGGTCATGCCCGCGACGCCGAAGCTCTGCACGGACGCGGCCGACAGGGAGCCCTGCGCCGCGTGGCCGGCGTCGGAGCGGCCGGCGTCGCCGTGGCCGCCGCACGCGCAGGCACCGCCTCCGCCGCAGCCGCAGCCTCCCGTCGATCCGCTCGCGGTCAGGCCGAGGTCGATCCTGGTGCTCATGGGTCCTCCTGTGTGGTGCGTCCGGTCCGATCCGGTCGATCGGCCCGGTGGGCGTCCGGTCGGCACGCCGGTCGCGGCATACCCCCGGGGGGTACTCCATCGTAAGCCCAGCGAGCCCTCTCGGCAAGGCGGGAGGGCGGAGGAGGGATGATCTCAGGGGCGGCTCGGAGCCGCGCGAGGAAGGAGGGGCGCATGGATCCCGCATCGACGCCGCACTGGGGCGAGCCCCCGCCGCGCACGCCGCCGGCGGTCCCGCTGCCCCCGCGCACGCGGTTCGAGCCGACGGCGCTGCTCGCCGCGCCCCTGCCCGCCCCGGCCGCCGTCCGGGCCCGGGTCCGCCAGGCCGCCCCGGAGCGGCAGCGCCGGCTGGCGGCGCTCGCCGCGGTCACCGAGGGGTTCGCCGTCCTGCGCACTCCCGAGCTCGCCCGGGCGCTGCGCCGGATCGCGGCACCCGCCTCCGCCGCTCCGGCCGCCGCCGCCGCAGTGCTGGCCGTCGGCCGCGACGGACTCGAACTCGCCGCCGAGCGCGCAGACGCCCTGCGCATCGCCGAGTGGGATCGGATCGTCTCGGTGGGCGTCGGCACCTCGCCCTCGGGTGCCCACCGGGTCCGCGCGCTGGTCCTGGCGGTCCTCGCCCCGCCGCCCGCCTCCGCCGTCCTGCGTGCGGCGAGGCGGCGCCCGCGCACCGTCCTCGTGCCCCTGGTCGTCGCCGCCCCGGCCGCTCTCGGCTGGCGCGTGGCCGACGACCGCACGTTCCTCCTCGCTCTCGACCGCCTGCAGCGCGCCCTCGAGGAGCGTGCACGGTGAGGGCGCGGCTCCGCTTCGCCCTCGCGGCCGTCGCCGTGCTCGGCCTGGGCCTGGCGCTGCGGTTCGTGCTCACGGGGCTGCTCGCCGACCTCGCCGGCGGAGTGGCCTACGTCGTGCTGGTGGCGCTGCTGATCGCGGTGCTCCTGCCGCGCATCCCGGGCGCGACGGCTGCCGGGATCGCGCTGGCCTGGTCGATCGCGATGGAGCAGCTGCAGGCGATCGGAGTCGCGGCGCGCCTGGTCGAGCTGTGGGCGCCGCTCCGCCTCGTCGTCGGCACCACCTTCTCCTGGCTCGACATCGCGGCCTACGTCCTCGGCGCGGTCGTCGCCGCGGCCGTGCACCTCGCCGTCGCCCCGCGCGAGCAGTCCGCCTGACGGAGTCCGCGCCCCCCGTCTTCTGTCCGCCCGTCGGCCGGGCTGCCGCGGGGCGTCCCGGCGTCCGCCGAGGCGCCGGCCCCGCCCACCGGACCGCCGAGGTGTTCGTGCGCTCCCCGAGGCGCCGCCGTCCCCGCGGTGCCTCGCCGGCGGACGCGGTGTCTCGCCACAGGAGCGACGCCGGCCGGAGCGGCGCGGTCCCTCCGCCCCCGCGCCCCTGATTAGGGTGAAGCCATGAGCGAGCCGGCACTCCCCGAGACGACGGCCCCGCGGGCCTCGGCCCCGCACGACCACCGCCGCGACCGGCGCATCCCCGAGCCGGTCGACCGGTTCGCCACCGGCGAGGAGTACCCCGAGTACCGCGTCGACCTGGAGCGGATCCGCTTCTCGCCCTACTTCGCCCGACTCTCCGCGGTGACCCAGGTCATCTCGCCCTCCGGCGTCGGCCAGGTCGTGCACAACCGGCTCACGCACTCGATCAAGGTCACCGCGGTCGCCCGCGCGATCGCGATGCAGCTGACCACCACCGATCCCGCCCAGCGCGAGCTGGTCGAGCGGCTCGGCGGCTGCGACCCGGTGGTCGTGCAGGCCGCGGCCAGCGCGCACGACCTCGGCCACCCTCCGTTCGGCCACCTCGGCGAGCAGGCGCTCGACCGCCTCGCGCGCGAGCGGCTGGGGCTCGCGGAGGGCTTCGAGGGCAACGCGCAGTCGTTCCGGATCCTCTCCGAGCTCGACGTCTGCGAGACGGTGGAGGTGGGGCTGAACCTCACCGCCGCCTCCCGAGCCGCCGTGCTCAAGTACCCGTGGGGGCGGACGGTCCACCGCCCCGGCATCGACTCCGCCGACCCGACCGAGCTGCCCCGCGGGTCGACCGCCAGCCGGTGGGAGACCGCTCCGCCGAAGTTCTCGGCGTACACGCTCGACCTCGACGACCTGCTCGACGCCCGCTCCGGCTTCACCGCGATCGCCCCCTGGCAGCAGACCCTCGAGTGCTCGGTGATGGACGTCGCCGACGACATCGCCTACTCGCTGCACGACCTCGACGACTTCTACCGCGCGGGAGTGCTGCAGCAGGCGGCCGTCGCCGTGGAGTTCCGCGCGTTCCTCCGCGAGCAGAACGCGCTCGCCGCCCTCGACGCCGAGGAGCTGTGGGCGCGCGCCCCCGGGCACTCGCTCGAGATGCTCCGCCGGAGGCTCGTGGCCCGCGACCCGTGGATCGCGAGCGACGAGCACTTCCGCGCCTCCGTGGAGCGGGTGTCGACCGAGCTGGTCGAGGGGCTCCTCGCGCTCCCGTTCGACGGATCGACGCGCACCGAGCGCGCGATCGAGGCGTTCGTCTCCTCCTGGATCGGCCGTCTGCAGCGCTCCGTGGTGGTGCTCGCCGAGCCGAACGTCCGCTCGGGCCACCTCTCCCTCCTCCCCGACGCCTGGCACGACGTGGCCGTGCTGAAGTTCGTGCACACCCGCTTCGTGATCGACCGGCCGGACTTCGCCACCTACCAGCGCGGCCAGTCGCAGGTGCTCGAGACGCTGGTGACCCACCTCGACGCCTGGCTCGAGGACCCGCGCGACGGCTCGCGGGCTCCGCAGAAGCTGCTCGACCTGATCGAGCTCGCGACCGACGGCTACTTCCGCCTGCGCGCCGAGCACCCCGACTGGCTCCCGGCGGACGAGCGCGGCCGGCCGACCTCCGACCCGGCCGCGCTGCAGCGGCTCGGCCGGGGGCGCGGTGTGGTCGACTACGTCGCGACCCTGACCGACGAGCAGGCGATGGCGCTCGCCGCCCGCCTCCGCGGCGATCGCGAGCCGTGGGCGATGGGGACCTGACGCCCCGGCGGGTGGGTTGACACCGCGCGTCGCGTGTGGCCTCGGCGGCTCCTCGCCCGTCGTTCCGGGGGAGGAGCCCCCGCCCGGCCGCCGAGGACGCGTTCCGCGACCGCCCAGCGGGCGTCCAGGAAGCGCAGCCTGAACGACAGCGTAAAATCACGGAGGCACATGCCAGGATCGACAACTCGACAGGGAGTTCCGTTGGACGGAAACGCAACGACCACGCACCGCAACGTCGCATTGCTATCCGTCGCGACCACGCTGGCTCCGCGCGTGACCACCTCGGCCGAGATCGAGGCGCGGCTCGCTCCGGCGCTCAAGCGCCTGCGGCTCCCCACCGGGCTCCTCCAGCGCGTCGCCGGAGTGCACGAGCGCCGCAACTGGGGCTCCGAGCAGGGCTTCGACGGAGCGGCGATCGACGCGGGCAAGCGCGCTCTCGCCGAGGCCGGCGTCCGCGCCGACCAGATCGGCCTGATCATCAACACGTCGGTGACCCGCAAGCACCTCGAGCCCTCGGTCGCCGTGCGCCTGCACCACGGGCTCGGCCTGCCCTCGTCGGCCATCAACTTCGACATCGCGAACGCGTGCCTCGGCTTCGTCAACGGCATGACCCTCGCCGCGCAGCTGATCGACTCCGGCCAGATCCGCTACGCGCTCATCATCGACGGCGAGGACGCCGACGAGATCCAGGTCAACACCATCGAGCGCCTGAGCCGCGAGGGCGTCAAGCGCAAGGACTTCATGAGCGAGTTCGCGAGCCTGACTCTCGGCTCCGGCGCGGCCGCGGCCGTCCTCGGCCCGGCCGACGAGCACCCCAAGGGCCACCGCATCCTCGGCGGCATCACCCGCGCGGCCACGCAGTTCAACGAGCTCTGCGTCGGCAGCGTCGACGGCATGTTCACGGACGCGAAGGCGCTGCTCAAGGGCGGCATGGAGCTCGTCCTCTCGGCGTGGAAGGAGGCCACCCGCGACTGGAACTGGAGCGGGATGGACCGCTACATCACGCACCAGGTGTCGGACGTGCACACCGACGCCCTGGTGAAGGCGGTCGGCATCGACCGCAGCCGCGTCCCCACGACCTACCCCACCCTCGGCAACGTCGGCCCGGCGTCGATCCCGATCACCCTGGCCCAGGAGGCCGAGACCCTGCAGCCCGGCAACCGGGTGCTGCTCATCGGAGTGGGCTCGGGCATCAACACCGCGATGCTCGAGATCGCCTGGTGACCGCGCCCCACCCGGCCGAGCGGATCCGCGGAGCGGTCGGCTCCACGGCCGCCGCGCAGCTGCCCCCGGCCGGGCTCGACGGGCTCGATCCCGCGTGGTCGCGCCTCGTCGACGCTCCGGACGCCCAGGGCGTGCCGCGCCGCTGGCACCTGCTCGACACGGGCGAGGCCCTCGGCACGGAGCCCGTCGGCACCGTCCTCTGCGTGCACGGCAATCCCACCTGGTCCTACCTCTGGCGCCGCCTCGCGGCCGCCACGCTCGAGTCGGCCCGCCGCGGAGGCCCCGCCTGGCGGGTGGTCGCTGTCGACCAGCTCGAGATGGGCTTCTCCGAGCGGACCGGCGCCCTGCACACGCTCGCCGACCGCGTGCGCGAGCTCGCCAACCTCACCGATGTGCTCGGCCTCGACGACGTGGTCACCCTCGGCCACGACTGGGGCGGAGTCGTCTCGCTGGGCTGGGCGGTGGACCACCCGGAGCAGCTGCGCGCCACGATGCTCCTGAACACCGCGATCCACCAGAGCGCCGACGAGCCGATCCCGGCCCCGCTCCGGCTCGCGCTCGCCTCGGGTGTGCTCGGCGCCTCGACGGTCGGCACGCCGGCCTTCCTCGAGACGACCCTCGCGCTGGGGCACCCGGCGCTGCCCTCCGCGGTGAAGGAGGGGTACCGCGCGCCCTACCGGTCCGCTTCGCGCCGCGGCGGAGTGGGCGGCTTCGTCGCCGACATCCCGGTCGACTCCGCGCACCCGAGCGACCCGGAGCTGCAGCGCATCGCCGAGGGCGTCAGCGCCCTGACGACGCCGGCCCTGATGCTCTGGGGCCCGCTGGACCCGATCTTCTCCGACCGCTACCTCGACGACCTCGTCGACCGCCTCCCGCACGCGCAGGTCCACCGCTACGAGGGAGCGGGCCACCTGGTAGCCGAGGACGTCGACTACTCGTCCGCCGTCCTCGCCTGGCTGGGCGACCTCTCCGACGGCGAGGAGCCGTTCGGCGGCGACCCCGCCCCCGACGTCCGCCGCCCGACCGCGCCGGTCGAGCCGCTCTGGGCGCACCTCGACCGCAACGCGCAGGACGACTCGCTCGCCCTGGTCGAGATGGCGCCTCCCGGAGGCGGCGGGCCCCGCTCGGTCTCGTGGCGCCTGCTCTCGCAGCGGGTCCGCGAGCTCGCCGCCGGGCTCCGCGCCTCCGGCGTCTCCCCGGGCGACCGCGTCTCGCTCCTCGTGCCGCCCGGCGCCGACCTGACGGCGCTGCTCTACGCGTGCCTGCGCATCGGAGCCGTCGTGGTCGTCGCCGACGCGGGCCTGGGCCTGCGCGGTCTCACCCGCGCGGTCCGCGGCGCCTGGCCGGATCTGGTGGTCGGCGCCCTGCCCGGCCTCGCCGTCGCGCGGGCCCTCCGCTGGCCCGGCGGCCGGGTCTCGACGCAGACCCTGCCCCGCGCCTCCGCCTCGGCCCTCGGGGTCGACACGTCGCTCGGGCAGCTGATCGAGCTCGGCCGCGCCGAGCTGGCCGCCGACCCGGAGGCGCTGGGCGAGGCGCCCGCCGCCGACGCCGTGGCCGCGATCCTGTTCACCTCCGGCTCGACCGGCCCCGCCAAGGGCGTCGTCTACACGCACCGCCAGCTCGCCGGCGTCCGCGACGCGCTCGCCCGCCAGTACGGGATCGGACCGGGCACAGGGCTCGTCGCGGGCTTCGCGCCGTTCGCTCTGCTGGGCCCCGCGCTGGGCACGCGCTCCGCGACTCCGGACATGGACGTCACCGCGCCCCGAACGCTCACCGCGGCCGCCGTCGCCGCGGCCGCCGCCCGGGTCGACGCGACCGTGCTGTTCCTCTCGCCGGCCGCACTGGCCAACGTCGTGGCCACCGCCGGCGCGCTCGACGCTGACGACCACCGCGCCCTCGCCGGCGTGCGCACCTTCCTCTCGGCCGGCGCCCCCGTCTCGGCGGGACTGCTCGGCGACGCGCAGGCGCTCATGCCGAACGCCTCCGCCCGCACTCCCTACGGCATGACCGAGGGGCTGCTGCTCACCGACGCGTCGCTGGAGGGCATCCGCGAGGCCGCCTCCGACGACGATCCGCGCGGAGGCGTCTGCGTGGGCGTGCCCGCCGCGGGCGTCCGGCTGCGGATCGCCCCGCTCGACGCCGACGGCCGCGCCGCGGACGAGCCGGAGGAGATCACCGGCACGACCGGCGAGATCGTCGTTTCGGCCGGTCACGTCGAGGACCACTACGAGCGCCTCTGGCTCACCGACCGCGCCGCCCGCGTCGGCGCCGTCCCGGGTGAGCGCTGGCACCGCACCGGGGACGTCGGGCGGATCGACTCCGGCGGCCGCCTCTGGGTCGAGGGCCGCATGCCGCACGTCGTCGTCACTCCCGACGGCGTGGTCACGCCGGTCGGACCGGAGCAGCGGATCGAGGCGCGCGTGGCCTCGGTCGCCCGCGCCGCGATCGTCGGAGCCGGCCCGCGCGGAGTCGCGCAGCTGGTCGCCGTGGTCGAGCTGCGCTCGGGCGCGCGCCGCGTGGTGCTGGCCGAGGAGGCCCTCGCCGCCGAGGTGCGCGCGGCCGTCGGCCGGCCCGTCGCCGCGGTGCTCGTCGTCCCGGCGCTGCCCACCGACATCCGCCACAACTCCAAGATCGACAGGGCCGCGCTCTCGCGCTGGGCCGAGGGCGTGCTCGCCGGCGGCCGGATGGTGGCGCCGTGAGGGTCCTGGTCACCGGCGCGAGCGGCCTGCTCGGCGGTGCGGTGGCCGCGGGCCTCGTCGCCCAGGGGCACGAGGTCCGCACCTTCCAGCGCCGGCCCTCCGGGGTCGCGGGCGTCGAGGAGGCGCGGGGCTCGCTGACCGATCCGCGCGCGGTCGAGGAGGCCGTCGACGCGGCCGAGGGCGTCGTGCACCTCGCCGCGAAGGTCTCGCTCGCCGGCGATCCGGGCGACTTCGACCGCGTGAACATCGACGGCACCCGGCGTCTGCTCGCCGCCGCCGCCCGCGCCGGCGTGAGCCGCTTCGTCCAGATCTCGTCGCCCTCCGTCGCCCACTCCGGCTCCTCGATCACCGGCGACGACGCCGAACCCGCCGATCCGGACCGCGCCCGCGGCGACTACGCGCGCACCAAGGCCCGGGCCGAGCTGCTGGCTCTGGCGGCCGACGCCCCCGGCTTCGCGGTGGTCGCCGTGCGTCCGCACCTGGTCTGGGGTCCGGGCGACACCCAGCTCGTCGCCCGCATCGTCGAGCGGGCGCGCGCCGGCCGGCTGCCGCTCCTCGGGCACGGCCAGGCGCTGATCGACTCCACCTACATCGACAACGCCGCCTCGGCGATCGTCGCCGCTCTCGGGCGGGCGGAGGAGGTGCACGGCCGCTCCTACGTCGTCACCAACGGCGAGCCGCGCCCGGTCGCCGAGCTGCTCGCCGGGATCTGCCGCGCCTCGGGCGTCGAGCCGCCGCGCTGGTCCGTCCCCGCCTCCGTCGCCCGCGCTGCGGGCTCGCTCGTCGAGCGCGTGTGGGCCGTGCGGCCCGGCGCCGATGAGCCGCCGATGACCCGCTTCCTCGCCGAGCAGCTCTCGACCGCGCACTGGTTCGACCAGCGCCGCACGCGCGCCGATCTGCAGTGGAGCCCGTCGGTCACCCTCGACGAGGGCCTGGCCCGTCTGTCCGCCGCCCGCTGAGGCGCCGGCTCCGGAGACGGAGAACGGACGGGACCCCGTCGCCGAGGCGAGGGGGTCCCGTCCGTCCGGGGGCTCCCGCGACGGATCTCGGGAGGGGAGCCGAGGTCAGTCGGCGAGGATGAGGTACAGCGCGCGACGGGTCTCATCGAGCTTGGCGGAGGCGGCGGCGCGCTGCGCCTCGGTCGCTCCGCGGAACTGCTGCACGACGCCCATCAGCTTGCCGACGTTCTCCATGAAGGCGCGATCGGCGTCGCTCGCGCCGGGGGTGGCCTCCCAGGCCGCGTCGAGCTCGTCGGCGTGCTCGCGCACGTAGGTGCCGCCCGCGTCCGTGAGCTGGTACTCGGTGCCGCGGCCCTCGCCGACGGCCGTGATGAGGCCCTCGTCGACGAGCTGCTGGAGGGTGGGGTAGACGGAGCCGGGGCTGGGACGCCACGATCCGTTCGTCTTCTCGGCGATGGCCTTGATCAGGCCGTAGCCGTTCGAGGACTTCTCGGAGAGGAGAGAGAGGAGGGCCGCGCGGACGTCACCGCGTCGGGCGCGTCCTCCGCCGCGGCCGAAGGGGCCGCCGAAGCCGGGGCCGAAGCCCGGGCCGAAGCCGAAGCCGGGCCCGAAGCCGCGGCCGTGACCGCCGGGTCCGCGGCGCTGTCCGCGGCCGGGGTGCTCGTGGCGGGAGGAGTGGTCGCCGTCGCAGGAGTCGCGGCGGTCGTCGGAGAAGAAGGTCCTGGAGTTCATGGGTGTGCTGCTCTCTGTCGTGAGGGGATCCCTTTCGATCGGATCCGGTCGCCCGTCGGGAGCGGCTCCTCCCGATCTGTCGGCGATGCAGTAACGATATATCGGCGACGGATCGGATGTCAACACCTGAACTGCCCGTAGCCTGGGAGCTCCCCGTCGATCGAGAGGTCCCGCATGCCGCGTCCCGACTCCGAGCTCGAGGCGTACCTCGACTCCTCCCTCCTCGCCGGGGACGTCCTCACCGGCCGCGCGAGCAACCTCGGCAACCTCCGCGGCCTCGCCGCCCGCGAGCCCGCGCACCTCTACGGGGTGGACGTGGCCGAGCACTGGACGCTCGAGAGCCTGCTCGCCCTGATGGGGGAGCGCGTGGGGATCAGCACCGACCCCTCCTTCGAGAGCGGGCAGGACCGGATCGACGCCCGCCTGACGGTCGCGGGTCTCGCCCGCTACCGCGACCGGTTCGCCGCCACTGTCCGCGAGGGGGCGCTCCTCCTGTTCGCCACCGCGCACCCGGCGACCCTGATGGACGTCTACCGCCGCCTCGCTGCTGCCGCGACGGAACGGGGCGCTCGCGTGATCGACGTGAATGCGCTCCCGTTCGCCGCCCCCGACGGGATCCGCGTGCCTCTCGCGGACGAGCACCAGGCTCTGTGGTGCACCGGCGGGGTCACCTGCGTCTACCGCGGGGGAGGGCTGCAGCACACGCACTCGCCGGAGCCGATGGACGCGCTGCTCGACCGCCTCGACGAGCTCGGCATCCGCCCCGACCTGGTCGTCGCCGACCACGGCTTCGCGGGCGCGGCCGGCCGGCGGGGGCTGCCGGTCATCGCGATCGCCGACTGCAACGACCCGGCGGTGTTCGTCGCCGAGGCGCAGGGCTCGATCGAGGTGGTCGTCCCGATCGACGACGGGCTGGCCGTCCATCTCTACGAGCCGGTGATCGACTTCGTCCTCCGCGCCCTCTCGGAGCCCGCGCGCACCTGACGGCTCGTAGAATCGCCTTCGGCTCGTCGCGATCCCGGATCCGACGGGCCGACCGTTTTCGCGAGTCCCCGCGCTCGCCCACCACTGCAGACGGAGCATCCGTGACCCAGCCCCACGACGGCCTCCTCCCGCGCTTCGCCGTCGGCGTCGACATCGGGGGGACGTCGATCAAGGCGTCCCTCGTCGACGTCACCACCGGCGAGCGGGCGGCTCGGCGCTTCGCGGTCGCGAACCCGCTGGGCAAGGAGCCCGAGGACTTCGCCGAGGCGATCGCCGGCATCGTCCGCGACGTCTCGCCGATCGCGGGCACGCCCGTGGGCGTCGGCTTCCCCGGGATCGTCCGCGGCGGCGTCGTCCGCCAGACCACCCACGTCTCGCAGCGCTGGGTCGGGCTCGACGCGCAGGCCCTCCTCTCGGAGGCGACCGGGGTCGACGTCGTCGTCGTCAACGACGCGGACGCGGCAGGAGTCGCCGAGCGCGAGTTCGGGGCCATGCGCGGACGCGAGGGCCTCCTCCTGCTGACCACCCTCGGCACCGGCATCGGGACGGCGCTCGTCCACGAGGGCGTGGTGATCCCCAACTCCGAGCTCGGTCACCTGCACATCGACGGTCCCGACTTCGAGCCGCAGGTCGGCTTCTCTGCCGTCCGCCGCGAGGGCATCACCCTCGAGGAGTGGGCGGGTCGCCTCAGCGTCTACTACCGGCACCTCGAGATGCTGCTCTCGCCGCAGCTGTTCGTGATCGGCGGCGCGGCGGCGCACGTCTTCGACGAGTTCGCCCGCTTCCTCGACATCGGCACCGAGATCGTCCCCGCCCGCTTCGGCAACGACGCCGGATTCACGGGCGCCGCGATGGTCGCGGTCTCGCCCGACCGCCTCGCGCCCTGGTACCGCTCCACCCGCGGCGCCCGCCTCGACCCCGGGGCCCCCGCCATCGCCGACTGACACCCTCCCTGCACCGAGGGGACCCCGACCCGTCGTGGCATTCCCAAGGCGCTGGGTCCCTCGACGGTCCGGGGTTCCCTCAGCGGGCCGACAGGCCGCGGTAGACGGCGTCCAGCCGGGCGGCGGCGGCCGGCCAGGAGTGGGCGGCCGCCCAGTCGACGCCGCCGCGGCCGAGTCGCGCCAGCTCACCGGGCGAGCCCAGCAGGGTCAGGATCGCCTCGGCCCACGCCGCAGGGGAGTCGGAGTCGAGCAGCACGCCGCTCCCGCCGTCGCGCACCGCGTCCACCAGGCCGGTCGTCCTGCGCGCGAGCACGGGAGTGCCGCTGCCGGCCGCCTCGAGCGCGATCAGCCCGAAGGTCTCGGCCGCCGAGGGCACGAGCGCCAGCTGCGCGCTCCGGAGCCGCTCCGCCACCTGGTCGCGGTCGGCGGCCCCCTCGATCAGCACGCGGTCTCCCAGCGGAGCCGCCGCGGCGCGCACCGCGTCGAGGTACGACTCCCGGCCCGGTGCCGCCCCGCCCACCAGCCGCAGCACCGGCCGCTCCGCCGGCGCGATTCTCGCGAGCGCCTCGACCGCCAGCAGCTGGCCCTTGAGTGGCTGCACCCGGCCGACCAGGACGACTCCGGAGCGCTCGCCGCCGCCCGGGCGGAACCGCGCGTCGACTCCGGGGGGCACCACGACGACCCGGTCCGGATCCGCGCCGTACCCGCTGACGACGTCCTCCCGCTCCGAGGCGCCCGCCACCACGATCGCGTCGGCGGAGGCGAGCACGGAGCGCTCCGCGTCGATCCGCTGCTGCGGCTCCGCGACGTCGCCCGGGGCGAGCCGGGCGTTCTTCGCGAGCGAGCCCGAGTGCATCGAGTGCACGTGCGGCCTGCCGGTGAGTGCCCCCGCGAGGCCCGACACCCAGTAGTGCGAGTGCACGACGTCGGCTCCCTCCGCGGCGCGCGCGAACTCCGGCGCCGCGGCCGCCAGCGCGTACTTGTCGCCCGCCGGCACCGGCACGCCGACCACCCGCACACCCGGCGCGAGCATCCGGACGCCCTCGCCGCGGGTCAGCACCTCGATCTCCCAGCCGAGCGCCGCCAGCTCCGGGAGCACCGCCGCGAGGTACACGTTCATCCCGCCCGCGTCGCCCGTCGACGGCTGCTCGAGCGGGGAGGTGTGCGCCGAGACGACGGCCAGACGGGGCATCCCTCCATCGTAGGGACGGCCGTGGGTCCTCCACGGATCCCGGCCCGCGGCTCGCAGCGCCTCCGGAATCGGGTTGAATAGACGGATGCGCTCGTTCGAGCGCGGAGAGCGTGAGGTCCATGGCCCGCCAGAGTCCCCCCGGTGAGGTGCTGCCGTCGGCCGCACCCGGGCCGGTGACCGCCGGCCACGAGCCCTTCTCCGAGCAGGACATCCGCGCCCTCGTCGGAACCGCCGCCGTCGAGAAGGGCACCGCGTACGCGGACGAGGGCCGCGTGCGCGAGCTGCAGTGGTTCGGCGGCCGCACCCGCCTCTTCGGCCAGGTCCGCGGATCCGGGCGCTCGCCGTACGCCGTGAGCGTGCAGCTCCGCGACGAGGGCGAGCACTGGACCCTCCTCGGCGGCGCCTGCAGCTGCCCGGTCAAGCACGAGTGCAAGCACGTCGCCGCCGTCCTGATCGAGGCCCTGCGCCGCGAGCGCGAGGGCGGAGTGGCCGGTCCCTTCCCGGGCGAGGCCGCTGTCGACGCCGTCCCCGAGTGGCGCAGCGCGCTCGCCCCGCTCCTCGCCGGCGCGGAGCGCTCGCACACCGGCATCCCGCTCGGCCTGCAGTTCGAGCTGCTGCCCGGCGAGCCCGTGCGTCGCCCGCCCGGCCGCTACAACTCCTACCGGCCGCCGCCCGAGCCGCGCCCGCGCCTGGGCGTGCGCCCGGTGCGGATGGGCGACCGCGATCGCTGGGTCCGCACCGGCACCAGCTGGCGCGACCTCGGCTACCTGCACTACAGCCACGACTACGACGAGCGCCAGATCGACGTGATCCGCGAGATGCAGGGCCTGCTGTCCGGGCACAGCGCCTCCAGCTACTACTCGCCCGACACCTGGCTCTACCTCGACCAGTGCCGGAGCGAGGCGATCTGGGCGGCACTGCACGGCGCCGTCCGCGCGGGCATCGGCCTGGTGATGGGCGACCGCGACCAGACGCCGCTGAAGATCCTCGACACGACGGCCACCGCCTCCATCGACGTCACGCGCACCGCCGCCGGCCTCGAGCTGCGCTCGCTCGTCGCGATCGGCGACCACCCGGCGCCCGAGGAGTTCGGCTTCATCGGCGACCCGGCCGTCGGCCTCTACACGTGGGAGGGCGGCGACGAGATGCGCGCCCGCCCGGTCACGCTCATCCCGTTCGCCGCGCCGCTGCTGTCCTCCGCGCGCACGTTCCTCTGGAGCCGCGAGGCCATCCGCATCCCGGTGGCCGAGGAGTCGGCGTTCCTCACCGAGCACTACCAGCGGCTGCACCGGCTGTTCGACATCGTCTCCCGCGACGGCTCCTTCGAGGCGCCCGCGGTGCCCGAGCCGCGCCTCGGCCTCACCCTCGAGCACACCGACGGCGCGGGCCTGCGCGGCTCGTGGTGGTGGCGCTACGGAGTGGAGGGAGCGCGCGGCGGCGTGGACGCCGAGCGGCTCCCGCTGCGGGTCGGCGAGGACGCGGGCTACCGCGACCCCGAGGCCGAGCAGCGGATCCTCGACTCCCTCGTGGGAGCGGGTCTCGACCCGGAGTCGACGCCTGCCCTGGTGTCCCCGTCGAGCAGGCGCCTGCGCCCCACCTTCGACCTGCGCGGCATGCAGACCGTCGGCTTCCTCACCGGCGAGGTCGAGCGGCTCCGCGAGCTCGGCACCGTCGAGATCGAGGAGATCGGCGAGCGCGTCGAGTACCGCGAGGCGCAGACCGCGCCCGTGGTCGCCGTGCAGACCGTCGCCCAGCCCGACAGCCGCGACTGGTTCAACCTCGAGATCTCCGTCACCGTCAACGACGAGGCGGTCCCGCTGGCCGAGATCTTCCTCGCGCTCGCCCGCGGCGACGAGTACATGGTGCTGCCCAGCGGCGTCTACTTCGCCCTCGACGACGAGCGGTTCGGCCGCCTCCGCGAGCTGATCGCCGAGGCCCGCGAGCTCTCGGACGACCCCGGCGAGACCCTGCGGATCAGCCGGTTCCAGTCCTCCCTCTGGGACGAGCTGGTCGAGCTGGGCGTCGTGGAGGCCCAGGCCGCCGCCTGGCGCCGCTCCGTGGAGGGGCTCTCCGGCTTCACCGCGACCGGTGCGCTGGAGTCGCGGGTCCTGCCCGAGGGCTTCGCCGTGGAGCTGCGGCCCTACCAGCAGCTCGGCTACGACTGGCTCTCGTTCCTCTACGACAACCAGCTCGGCGGCGTGCTCGCCGACGACATGGGCCTGGGCAAGACCGTGCAGTCCCTCGCCCTGGTCACCCGGGTGATGCAGGAGCAGCGCGCCGCGGCCGCGGAGGCGGGCACCTCGCCGCGCCCGTTCCTCGTCGTCGCTCCCACCAGCGTGGTGCCCAACTGGGTCGGCGAGGCCAAGCGCTTCGCCCCGGACCTCCGCGTCGTCGGGATCGACGAGACGTCGAAGAAGAAGCGGAAGGCGCTCTCCAGCGTCATCGGCGAGGCCGAGCTGGTCGTCACCTCCTACGCCCTGTTCCGGCTCGACTACGAGTCGTACTCGGGCATCCAGTGGTCGGGGCTCCTCCTCGACGAGGCGCAGTTCGTCAAGAACCGCCAGTCGGCGACGCACCAGCTCGCGCGCCGGCTCGACGTGCCCTTCAAGCTCGCCATCACGGGAACGCCGATGGAGAACAACGTGATGGAGCTCTGGTCGCTGCTGTCGATCGTCGCTCCGGGCCTGTTCCCCTCGCCCGCCGGGTTCGTCGAGTTCTACCAGAAGCCGATCGAGCGCGAGGCCGACAGCGAGAAGCTCTCGCAGCTGCGGCGGCGCATCCGCCCGCTGATGCTGCGGCGCACCAAGGAGCTCGTCGCCAAGGAGCTGCCGCCCAAGCAGGAGCAGACCCTCGAGGTCGAGCTCGGCCCGAAGCAGCGGAAGGTCTACGACACGTACCTGGCGCGGGAGCGGCAGCGCGTGCTGGGCCTGATCGGCGACTTCGAGAAGAACCGCTTCGCGATCTTCCGCGCGCTGACCGTGCTGCGCCAGGTCGCGCTCGACGCGGCACTGGTCGACGAGGCGCACGAGAGCGTGCCCTCCACCAAGCTCGACCTGCTCGACGAGCTGCTGGGCGACGCCCTCGGCGAGGGGCACCGCGTGCTGGTGTTCAGCCAGTTCACGCGGTTCCTCGGCCGGGTCCGCGGGCGGCTGGACGCGGCGGGCATCGAGTACGCCTACCTCGACGGAGCGACGAAGAAGCGCGACGAGGTCATCGATCGGTTCCGCTCGGGCGCGGCGGGCGTGTTCCTGATCTCGCTCAAGGCCGGCGGCTTCGGGCTCAACCTCACCGAGGCCGACTACTGCATCCTGCTCGACCCGTGGTGGAACCCCGCCACCGAGTCGCAGGCGGTCGACCGCGCGCACCGCATCGGCCAGACCCGCTCGGTCATGGTCTACCGCCTGGTCGCGAAGGACACGATCGAGGAGAAGGTGATGGCCCTCAAGGAGGCGAAGGCCGCGCTCTTCGCCGCGGTCATGTCGGACGACGGCGCGGCGGCCACCGGCGGGATCACGGCCGAGGACGTGCGCGAGCTGCTGGGCTGAGCGCCGCCGCTACTCGCGCACCTGCTCCAGCAGGGTCGTGACGGCGGCGCGGGTGTCGGCGGCGAGCCGTCCGAGGCGGTGCGCGGCACGGATCGACACCGGCCGGTACGGGTGCACGAGCCGCCGGGCCGCCGTGCAGGGCAGCGCGAACGCCGCGACGACGCCCGCGTCGATCCCGTCGAGTCCGCCGTCGTCCCGGCCGAAGACGAGCTCCCGGCCCTCGCGCGCGAGAGCCTCCGGCAGGTCGGCCTCGCCGATCGGGAGGCGCAGCACGGCGAGCAGGCCGGCCGCCTGCACCCGGCGCGGCAGCGGGCGTCCGAGGCGTCCCGCCGCGTGCACCGTGAAGAAGTCGGCCTGCCGCTCGAGGATGCCCGTGACCGTCTCGGCGAGGCGCTCCATCTCAGGGTGCAGCGAGAGCCGGGCGAGCCGGCGGTAGCCGTGCACCGCGACCCGGGCGTCCACCGCGAGGGCCAGCGCGACGGGGCCGGCGAGGGAGGCCGCGGCACGGTCGAGGAGCGGGCGCGACCTGACCGTCGGCTCCGGCGGGCGGACGTCGATGCCGCGGATCTGCGGCGAGGCCGCGAGCACCTCGCCCAGGGCGTCGGCGATCCGGTGCCGCTCGGCGGCCCAGACGGACGCGAACGCGCGGACCTGCTCGTCGGGGTGGGCGCGCGCGAGGGGGAGCACCCGGGCCACGGTGGCGTGCTCGATCGCCCGCAGGTACGCGGTGGCGACGATGGCCTCGCGGTCCAGCGGCACCTCCTCGAACTCGCGCACTGAGAAGTGCTCGCGCAGGGCGCCGTGCGCGCTGCGGTGGTGGTCCTCGAGGTCGAACGGTTCCGCGATGCCCACGTCGTGCTCCTCCGCTAGTCCGGTCCCTCCATCCTGGGCCCCCGGTGCGAGAGGCGGAAGAGCACGCGCCCATCCCTGGGACACTGGGAGCCGGTCGTCAGGCGGCCGGGGGAGCGGGGCGGGATGAGCGGGGCCCGGACCTCGGCGATCGGCGCCGTCCTCCTCGCCGCCGTCTGCTTCGGCACGACGGGGACCGCCCAGGCCCTCGGAGCGGCGGGCGTGGATCCGCTCCTCCTCGGGGCGGCGCGCATCGTCCTCGGCGGCGCCCTGCTGGCCGCTCTCCTCGGCGTGGAGGCTCTGCGCCGGCGGAGCCGCTCCCGCCCGACCCGCGCCGTCGTGCTGCTCGTCGTGCTCGGAGCGGTCGGCGTCGCCGCGTACCAGCCCGCCTTCTTCACCGGCACCGCGCAGAACGGAGTCGCGGTCGGCACGATCGTCGCCCTCGGCTCCGCTCCCGCCTTCACCGGCCTGCTGGAGTGGCTCGTCCTGCGGACGACCCCGAGCCCGCGCTGGTTCGCCTCGACCGCGCTCGCCGCGGTCGGCGTGGTGCTCCTCAGCGGAGGCGGGTCCGGCGGCGTGACACTCCCCGGCCTCGCCGCGTCGGCCGGTGCCGGCGCCTCCTACGCGCTCTACGCCGTCTGCGGCAAGCTGCTGCTCGAGCGCGGGCTCAGCCCCGTCGCCGCCATGGGAGCCCAGTTCGGGGCCGCGGCGCTGCTGGCGCTCCCGTTCCTGCTGCTGGGCGATCCGTCGCGGCTCTCCGGCTCGATCCCGGCCGTGCTCTGGCTCGGAGTGGTGACGGTCGCCGTGGCCTACACCTTCTTCGCGCGCGGCCTGCGAGTGCTTCCCGCGGCGACCGTCTCGACGCTCACCCTCCTGGAGCCGGCGACCGCGACTCTCCTCGGCGTGGCGGTGCTGGGGGAGCGGCTCACCGCGGGAGCCGTCCTGGGCATCGCGGTGCTGGTGGCGGCGGTGCTGCTGCTGGCGGTGCGGGGGCGCCGCCGTTCCGGTGCGCGGAGAGAGGCGCCGCCGCGCTCCGCGGAGTAGCGTCGACTCCCACCGACCCGACGACGAGGCGGAGCGCATGACCAACCCGTGGCTGGCCCGCCCTGGCAGCGGTCGGCGGCGCGCGCTGGTCGAGGAGTCGTGGGAGCGCGCACGGCGGCGGCGCCTCGATCCGGACCGGCTGACGGCACCGCTCTCGTTCTCGGGCGACGACCTCCGCGAGTACCGCACCGGGCATCCGCTCGCCTCGGTCCTCCCGGTGATCCGCCGCCTGCTGGTGCGTGACGCCGACGAGGACAGCGGCGTGCTCGTCGCGGTGGGCGACGCGCTCGGGCGGCTGCTCTGGATCGACGGGGACCAGCACCTCAAGAGCCTCGCCGAGGGGATGTCGTTCGTCGAGGGCGCCGCGTGGGCCGAGCCCGACGTCGGGACGTCCGCGCCGGGGACGGCCCTCGTGCTCGATCACGGCGTGCAGATCCACGGCGCCGAGCACTTCGCCTCGCTCGTGCACCCGTGGAGCTGCACCGCCGTCCCCGTGCACGACCCCGAGACGCACGAGATCCTCGGAGTGATCGACATCACCGGCGGCGCCGACGTCGTCGCCCCGCAGACCCTCCCGCTGATGGAGGCGACCGCCGCCGCCGTCGAGAGCGAGCTGATGGTGCAGCGGCTCCTCCGCCCGCGGCGGCCCGCTGCACGGAGCACAGCGGCGGCCCGGGCGCCGAGCCTGCGGGTCCTCGGGCGCGAGACGGGCCTGGTGACGGCCGCCGGAGCGACGCTCGAGCTGAGCACCCGGCACGCCGAGATCCTGACCCTGCTCGCCTGGCACCGGGCCGGGCTCTCGGCCGAGCAGCTCGCCCTCCTGCTCCACGGCCGGGACGACGCGGTGGTCACCGTCCGCGCCGAGATGGTGCGGCTGCGCCGCGCGCTCGAGCCGACCCTCCCGCGCCTGGTGCCCCTCTCGCGCCCCTACCGCCTGGCGAGCCCGGTCGACCTCGACGCCCGCCAGGTGCTCGGCCTGCTCGACCGCGGCTCCCACCGCCTCGCCCTGGACGCGTACCGGGGCGCGCCGCTGCCCTCGTCCGAGGCGCCAGGGATCCGGGCGATCGCCGGCGAGCTGCGCCTGCGGGTGCGGGCGAGCGTCCTCGCCGATGCGGCGCCCGCGACCCTCCTCGCCTGGGCGGAGGGCCCCGACGGCCGCGACGACGCGGAGGTGTGGCGGGAGCTCCTGCGCGTCCTCCCGCCCCGCTCGCCGCGGCGTGCCGGTGTCGCCGCGCACCTCGAGACGATCGAGGCGGAGCAGCGCTGAGCCGTCCCGGTCGCTCCCGGGACTCCCGCCGGAGCGTCCAGCCGCGGAGCCGTCTCGCTAGCCTCGACGCATGAGCACCCTCGCACCACCTCCCCGGGCCCTCGCGAGCGGAGTCGCGGGGGGCCTGCTCCTGATGGCGGTCTTCACGATGTGGTGGGCGAGCGACACCACGGTCGGCTGGCCGGCACCGGCGGCGACGACCGCCGTGACCGTCTGCGCGCTCGCGGCCGTGGTCTTCGCCGTGCAGGCCGTCCGCGTCCTCGTCGCCCGGCGGAGGATGGCGGTGGAGCTCACCGACGCCGACCGCGCGGCGAAGCCGAACGGCGTGCTCTTCGGGGCGGTCTTCGCCGCGGAGGGCGTGCTGATCGGTGTCGCGGTGGGAGTCCTCACCGGCACCGGGCTCGACCGGTTCCTCGTGCCGGCCATCGCCGTGATCGTGGGCCTGCACTTCTACCCGATGGCGAGGATCTTCGGCCGGACCCTCGACCTCTGGCTCGCCACCTGGACGACGCTGGTCGGAGCGATCGGAGTCGTCGTGGTCCTCGTCGACGGCTCCGCCTGGCCGCAGGTGTGGTCCTGGGTCGGCGCGGGAGCCGCAGCGGCCACGGTGACCTACGGCGTCTACATGAGCCGGATCGCCCAGCGCCTGCTCGCGAGCGTCTGAGGTCCGGGCCGCGGGGCCCTCCTCCTCGGGCGGCCGCGTCTCCGCCCGGCCGGTCCGGTCTCCGTCCCCGCCGTTCCCGCCGGTGCGTCGACCCGTGCAACGTCGTGCAACCCCCCGCGACGTAGCGTCAGGACCGGGCGCCCACCCCGCGCCCACGACAACGACGTCGATGGAGGTCCACATGACGCTGTACGCCGACCAGGTCGCCGAGCAGGCACCGCAGGAGCCGGGTTCCACGGTCTACGCGAATCCAGGCACGGAGGGATCCGTCGCCTCCTTCCGCTCGCGCTACGACCACTACATCGGAGGCGAGTACGTCGCCCCCGCGAGCGGCCAGTACTTCGAGAACATCACCCCGATCACCGGGAAGCCCTTCTGCGAGATCGCCCGCGGCACCGCCGCCGACGTCGACCGCGCCGTCGAGGCGGGCTGGAAGGCGTTCGCGAGCTGGGGGAAGACCAGCCCCGCCGAGCGCTCGAACATGCTCCTGAAGATCGCCGACCGCATGGAGGCGAACCTCGAGCTGCTCGCCGTCGCCGAGACGTGGGAGAACGGCAAGCCCGTGCGCGAGACCCTCGCCGCCGACATCCCCCTCGCCATCGACCACTTCCGCTACTTCGCCGGAGCGATCCGCGCGCAGGAGGGAGGCGTCTCCGAGATCGACCACGACACGATCGCGTACCACTTCCACGAGCCGCTGGGCGTGGTCGGGCAGATCATCCCCTGGAACTTCCCGATCCTGATGGCCGTGTGGAAGCTCGCGCCGGCGCTCGCCGCGGGCAACTGCGTGGTGCTGAAGCCGGCCGAGCAGACGCCGGCGTCCATCCACGTTCTGCTGGACCTGATCGGCGACCTCATCCCCGCCGGCGTGCTCAACGTCGTCAACGGATTCGGGTTCGAAGCGGGCGCCCCGCTCGCCTCCCACCCGCGCATCCGCAAGATCGCCTTCACCGGCGAGACGACCACCGGCCGCCTGATCATGCAGTACGCCAGCGAGAACCTCATCCCGGTGACGCTGGAGCTGGGCGGCAAGAGCCCCAACGTGTTCTTCGCCGACGTCGCCGCGGAACGCGACTCCTTCTACGACAAGGCGCTCGAGGGCTTCTCGTTCTTCGCCCTCAACCAGGGCGAGGTCTGCACCTGCCCGTCGCGGGCGCTCGTGCAGCGCTCGATCTACGACGACTTCGTCGGAGACGGCCTCGAGCGGGTCAAGCGGATCAAACAGGGCAACCCGCTCGACACCGCCACGATGATCGGCGCCCAGGCCTCGAACGACCAGCTCGAGAAGATCCTCTCCTACATGGACATCGGCAAACAGGAGGGAGCGAAGCTGCTCATCGGCGGCGACCGCGCCGACCTCGGCGGCGAGCTCAGCGGCGGCTACTACGTCAACCCGACCGTGTTCGAGGGCCGCAACTCGATGCGCATCTTCCAGGAGGAGATCTTCGGACCCGTCCTCGCCCTCACCTCCTTCGACGACTTCGACGACGCGATCGGCATCGCCAACGACACCCTCTACGGCCTCGGCGCCGGAGTGTGGAGCCGCAACGGCGCCCAGCTCTACCGCGCCGGCCGGGCCATCGAAGCCGGCCGCGTCTGGTCGAACACCTACCACCAGTACCCCGCGCACGCGGCGTTCGGCGGCTACAAGCAGTCGGGCATCGGACGCGAGAACCACAAGGTGATGCTCGACCACTACCAGCAGACGAAGAACCTCCTCGTCTCCTACGCGGAAGGACCGATGGGCTTCTTCTGAGCTGGTTCGCACGGGCTCCTCGTTCCTCGTCGCCCGTGCCGCGGTCGGCTCGCCGACGTGGCCGGGTGGGGAGGAGCGGGGAGCGTTCGCACCGAGACGGATCCGCTGGCACGCGGATCCGCCGTTCGGTGCTCGGCCCTTCGGGCGAGGCACCTGACGGCGCGCGGATGGACGGTGCTCGGCCCTGCGGGCGAGGCACCTGACGACGCGCGGAAGAGCGGTGCTCGGCCCTGCGGGCGAGGCACCTGGCGGCGCGTGGAAGGACGGTGCTCGGCCCTGCGGGCGAGGCACCTGGCGGCGCGTGGGAGAACGGTGCTCGGCCCTGCGGGCGAGGCACCTGGCGGCGCGTGGGAGAACGGTGCTCGGCCCTTCGGGCGAGGCACCTGGCGGCGCGCGGGAGAACGGTGCTCGGCCCTTCGGGCGAGGCATCGGACGAGGGGGCGCCCCCTCATGTTGATCGAGTAGTCCGCGCAGCGGCGTATCGAGACGCCGCCCGGAGGAGCGTCCGCCGTCAGCGGTCGGGCGCACACAGACATTCCGCACCACGAGCGAAGGAGCACCAATCATGACCTCCACGAGGGTCGACGTCACTGCGGAGGCGGCAAGCATGCTCCGCCGGATGACGGCGCTGCACGGGCCGCTCATGTTCCACCAGTCGGGCGGATGCTGCGACGGCAGCTCCCCGATGTGCTTCCCCGCCGGGATGTTCCGCACCGGCGCCTCGGACGTGCTCGTCGAGTCGCTCCGGCTCGACGGCCTGGACCCGATCGACTTCTGGATGTCCCGCTCCCAGTTCGAGTACTGGAAGCACACCCACCTCACCGTCGACCTCGTCGACGGGCGGGGCAGCGGATTCAGCGTCGAAGCCCCCGAGGGCAAGCGCTTCATGATCCGCAGCCGACTGCTCACCGACGACGAGCTCGTCGAGTTCGGGCTGCTCCCCGCCGGAGCCGTCGGGCCCTGAGCCGGCTTCCCTGACCCGTTCCCCCCTGAACCGTTCCCGTCGCAGATCCTCGCCGACCGGCGACGTCCCGGTCCAGCGGTGTCAGCCGCCCGGAGCGGGAGCGGGCGGCGCCTTCCCCGTGCTCAGCTGCACGCCCACCACCGATCCCTTGTCCACGCGGGTGCCCGCGGCCGGACCGGTGCCGGCCACGGTGTTCATCGGCTGCGTCGAGTCGACCTGCGACGTCGCTCCGGGAGTGAGCCCTGCTGCGGTCAGCGCCTGTGCGGCGGAGTCGCCGGTCCGGCCGGACAGGTCCGGCACGGTGACCTGCGGCGCCGCGATGAGCGACTGGTCGGCCTGCGGGAAGTCGGAGCCGCCGTAGCGGGAGTCGATCGCCGTCATCAACGGCTTCCAGATCCGGTGGCGTGCCGAGGGCGCCCAGCCGCTGTCGAAGTCGATCGAGTCGAGGTTCACCCTCGAGCCGTCCGCGCGTGCCGAGATGCTGCCGACCCAGACCGCGAGGGAGGTCTCGGTCGAGGCCCCGATGGCCCAGGTGTCGGCGGAGTTGTCGGTGGTGCCCGTCTTGGTGATGTGCTGGATGCCGTTCTTCGGATCGTCCTCGACACCCGTGCCCTCGGCGGTCACCTTGAGCATCGTGTACTGCATCGCCGAGGCGACCCTCGACGACACCGCCCGGCTGCAGGTCGTCTCCACCGGCTCGATCTCGCGGCCGTCCGCTCCGACGATCGCCGTGATCGCGACGGGGGTGCAGGTCGTGCCGTTCGCGGCGATGCCGGAGTAGGCGGTCGCCATGGTGAGCGGTGCGATCTCGTTGGTGCCGAGGACCGCTCCCGGCGACTGCACGAGCGCGGTCCCGTCCGCGCGGTGCACTCCGAAGGCCTCGGCCTGCTTGCGGATCTCGCACTGGTCGAGCAGGTGCGACATCCCGGTGAAGCCCGTGTTCAGCGAGTAGATCGTCGAGTACAGCGCCGTCTGGGTGTCGGTGTAGCCGCCGTCGCCGGCGTTCTTGGGGTTGTAGGAGTCGTAGTCCCAGGTGCCCTCGCAGCTGTCGGCGAAGCCGGTCCAGTTCTTCTGCTTCGAGTCGAACTGCTCGAGCAGGGTGTGCCCGCGGTCGAGCCATTCGGCGAGCGTGAACACCTTGTAGGCGGAGCCGGTCTGGAAGCCGTTGCCGCCGCCCGCGGACGCGTCGACGTTGAGGTTGATCGCCGAGAACTCCGGCCCGCTCGCGATCACGTCCGGGTCCTGGCTGTAGCGCTTGTTCTGCACCATCGTGAGGATGCGCCCGGTGCCGTTCTGGACGGCGACCGCCGTCGCCCCGACGTCGAAGCGCGGATCGGAGGAGGGGACCTGCTCGTCCATCAGCTCCTGCGCGGTCCTCTGCAGATCGAGATCGATCGTCGTGTAGACCTTGATGCCGCCCTGCTTGATCGCCGCGTAGCGCTCGTCGTCGGTCGCTCCGAGCGCCGGGTCGTCGCGGAGGACGTGGGTCACGTAGTCGCAGAAGTAGGCCGCGCTGCCGGCCGTCTGGCAGCCGGTGGACGGCGGGGTGATGTCGGGGGTGATCGCCTCGGCGGCCGCGGCATCGTGCGCGGCCTGGTCGATGCTCCCCGTCTCGAGCATCCGGTCGAGGATGTAGTCGCGCCGCTCCCGGGTCTGCGCGTAGCCGTTCGCTTCGCCGTTGGCCGTGTCGTCCGGACGGTCGAAGCGGAACTTCTCGGGGTTGTTCACGATGGCCAGGAGCGAGACGGACTGCGCGAGGGAGAGGTCGGCCGCCGGGATGCCGTAGTAGTACTCCGCCGCGGCCTCGATGCCGTAGACGGTGCCTCCGAACAGCGCGATGTTGAGGTAGCCGAGGAGGATGTCGTCCTTCGAGGACACCTTCTCGAGCCCGATCGCGAGCCGCATCTCCTTGAGCTTGCGCTCGGCCGTGGTCGCCGTCGCCTCCGCGTACGCGCGGTCGCGGTCCGCCTCGTCCGGGATCGACTCGGCCTTCTGCACCAGCACGTTCTTCACGTACTGCTGCGTGATCGACGAGCCGCCCTGGGTGTCGCCGTCGAGGAGGTAGGTGCTGGCGATGGCGCGGAGGGTGCCCTGCAGGTCGATCCCGCCGTGGTCGTAGAAGCGCGGGTCCTCGCTCGCGACGAGCGCGTCCTTCACGGAGTCGGCGATCCGGTCGGCCGGGACCTCGATCCGGTTCTGGTCGTAGAAGGAGGCCAGCAGCGTCGGATCGCCCGGGTCGCCCGCGTAGACGTCGCTCTTCTGCATCAGGCGCCCGACCTCGAGGTAGCTCGGGAGGGACTGGAACGCCGAGATGGTGCCGGAGGTCGCCGCGCCGGTGAGCGCGGCGGCGGGGGCGACCACGAGCGAGGCGAGCAGACCCGCCAGGACGCTGACGATCACGAATCCGAACAGCGCGCCGAGAGCCCCGTGGACGGTTCGACGGGGCTGGAAGACGGGGACGTTCGGTCGCTTCAGGATGGATCCTCTCGCTGCACCAGCACCCTAGGCGAGGCCTGCGACATCCCCGACGAGGCGCGCCACGGCCGCGCCGGACGCCCGTCCGCCCGGAGTCGGCGCGACGGCGCCCGCGCAGGCTCGGCGCCACGACAGCAGAGGGGGCCGACCCCCGGAGGGATCGGCCCCTTCACGGGACGGGCGACGTCTCTACTCGATCAGGTCGCCGTTCAGGTCCGAGATGTCGTTCGGATTGGCCGGAGCCTTGCCCGTGCTCACCTGGAGGGGGATCACCCCGCCGGCGACCGCCGTCTCCTCCGCGCTCGGCGTCGTCGACACGACGGAGCCCTCCGGGATCGTCGCGGAGTCGACCGACTCGTGCATCCCGACGACGAAACCGGCGGCGGTGAGGATCGCCGTGGCGCTCTCGACCGTCTCGCCCGTGACGTCGGGGACCTCGGAGTTCGCCGCCGATCGCGGCGAGTACGCGAGCATCGAGGCAGGCGGTGCCGTGAAGTCGTCGCCGCCGTACTTCTCGTCGAGCGCCGTCATGATCGGCTTCCAGATGGCGTGCCGGGCGTTGGAGGCGCGGATGGTGCCCTTCTCGCCCGTCAGGCTGATGAAGCGCAGGTTCTGCTTGGTGTTGTCGGCGAAGCCGTTGATGCTGCCGACCCAGACCGCCAGGGAGGCGGCCTTGCTGGCGCCCGCCGTCCACACGTCGGCTGCCTCGTCGGTGGTGCCCGTCTTGCCGATGTGCTCGATCCCGTCGAAGGGGTTCGAGGCGTAGGCCGTTCCGGAGGTCATCACCCGCTGCATCGCGTACTGCATCCCTCGGGCGACCTCGGGCGACACGGAGGGCGTGCACGCCGATGCCGGGGCGGCGACGGCGTTGCCCTCGCTGTCGGTGATCCGATCGATGACGATCGCCGAGCAGGTCGTGCCGTCGTTCGCGATCCCGGCGTAGGCGTTGGCCACCGTCAGGGGCGCGATCTCGTTCGTCCCGAGGACCGAGGCCGGCCCGTTGGCGAGCTCGCGGCCGTCGGCGCGGTGCATCCCGAACGACTCGGCGGTGGTGCGGATGTCGCAGAGGTCGAGCTGCTGCGCCATTCCCATGAAGCCGGTGTTGATCGAGTTCGTGGTCGCGCCGAGCGCGCTCATCGAGCTCGCGTCCTCCGACGGGTCGTCGTTGCGAGGCGAGAACTTGCCGTAGTAGCCGCCGTCGCCCTCGACGTTGCACTTCTGGGGGTAGGAGCTGAAGCCGGAGGTGGGGGAGGCGAACGACTCGTTGACGGTGTGCCCCGCCTTCAGCCACTGCGCCAGCGTGAACACCTTGTAGGTCGATCCGGTCTGCACGCCGGAGCCGCCGCCCATGCTGAGGTCGACGTTGAGGTTGATCGCGCTGTAGCCGGGGTTCGCGGCGAGGAACTGCTCGTCCTGGCTGTACTGCGTGTTCTGCACCATGGAGAGCACGCGGCCCGTCTTCGCCTCGACGGAGGCGGCTGTCGCGCCGACCTGGAAGCGCGGGTCGACGGAGGGGATGTAGGCGTTGAGCGCCGCCTGCGAGACCTGCTGGATGTCGAGGTCGAGGGTCGTCACGACGTCGAAGCCGCCCTGGCGGATGCGCTGGTAGCGCTCGTCGTCGGTCGCCCCGAAGACGGAGTCGTTGCGGAGGACGTTCAGCACGTAGTCGCAGAAGTACGCGGCGTTGCCGGCGGTGGTGCAGCCGGTCGAGGGCTCCGTGATGTTCGGGGTGATCGGCTCGGCGACGGCGGCGTCGTGCGCGGCCTGGTCGATCCGGCCGTGCTTGAGCTCCTCCGAGAGGATGTAGTCGCGGCGCTCCTTGGTGGCGGCGTAGCCGTTGGCGGCGCCGTTCGCTTCGTCGCCCGGGTTGTCGAAGCGGAACTTCGCCGGGTTGTTCACGATCGCCAGCAGCGCGGCCGCCTGCGAGGTCGAGAGCTGGCTCGCGGGGATGCCGTAGTAGTAGTTCGCCGCGGCCTCGATGCCGTAGACGGTGCCCCCGAAGAGGGCGATGTTGAGGTAGCCGAGCAGGATGTCGTCCTTCGACGCCTCCTTCTCGAGTCCGATCGCGAGGCGCATCTCCTTGAGCTTGCGCTCGGGGGTCGGGTCCGTCGCCTCCTGGTAGGCCTTGTCGCGCGCGGCCTCGTCGGTGATCGACTCCGCCTTCTGCACCAGGACGTTCTTGACGTACTGCTGCGTGATCGACGACCCGCCCTGCAGGTCGTCGCCCGTCAGCGTGACGGCGATGGCCCGGAGCGTGCCCTGGAGGTCGATGCCGCCGTGCTCGTAGAAGCGCGGGTCCTCGCCGGCGACGGCGGCGTCCTTCGCGGACTGCGCGACGTCGTCCCAGCCCACCTCGACGCGGTTCTGGTCGTAGACGGAGGCGAGGAGGGTCGTCCCGTCGCTCGCGTAGACGTTGGTGCGCTGCATCAGCTGGCCCACGTCGAGGTAGCCCGGCAGGTTCTGGAACATGCCGATCGTGTTGCTCGTCGCCAGGCCCGTCAGCGCGAGGGCCGGCGTGACGCCGACGGTGATCAGGACGCCCGCCACGGCGCTCATCCCGATGAACCCCATGACCGCCCGCAGCGACATCCCGAGCGGCCGGACGGAGCGGCGGGATGCAGTGGGAAGTGCCATGGAGCGGTCGTCCTTTCGACGCGGCGCCGGGCCGCGGAGATCTGAGGGAGGGTGGCGAGAAGCCTCGCGAGCAGTCGCGCGATCCCCCGGCTTCATGGTACGTGACGGGTGCGCCCGCGGGGCGTCCTCCTCCCGGTGGAGATGAGGAGCTGGCGGGTGATGCGCAGGAGCGGGCGCGTCCGGGGTGCTGACCTCGGGTCGATGCATCCGTATCGTGGGGGGAGCGCCGCTCCGAGGGGCGCTGCAGCACCCGTTCCACCCACCGCTCCGGGGCCCCGGGCGGCCGGCCCCGGTAGAAAGCGCACACCATGGCACGCATCCACGACGACGTGACCCAGCTCGTCGGCAGGACCCCTCTCGTCCGCATCAACCGGCTGGAGGGCGCCGACCAGGCGACGGTCCTCGCCAAGCTCGAGTTCTACAACCCTGCGAACAGCGTGAAGGACCGCATCGGCGTCGCCATCATCGATGCGGCCGAGGCCTCCGGCGAGCTGCACCCCGGCGGGACGATCGTCGAGGGCACGAGCGGCAACACCGGCATCGCGCTCGCGATGGTGGGTGCCGCCCGCGGCTACAAGGTCGTCCTCACGATGCCCGAGACGATGTCCGTCGAGCGCCGGGTCCTCCTCCGCGCCTACGGAGCCGAGATCGTGCTCACCCCCGGCAGCGAGGGCATGCGCGGAGCGGTCGAGCGCGCCCGCGCGATCGTCGTTGAGACCCCCGGCGCGATCCTCGCCCGCCAGTTCGAGAACGCCGCCAACCCCGAGGTGCACCGCCGCACCACCGCGGAGGAAGTCTGGGAGGACACCGACGGCGAGGTCGACGTCTTCGTGGCCGGCATCGGCACCGGCGGCACCATCACCGGAGTTGGCCAGGTGCTCAAGGAACGCAAGCCCGGTGTGCAGATCATCGGAGTGGAGCCGATCGACTCCCCGCTCCTCACCCAGGGCACCGCCGGTCCGCACAAGATCCAGGGCATCGGCGCCAACTTCGTCCCCGCGATCCTCGACCGCGAGGTCTACGACGAGATCATCGACGTGACGCTCGACGACTCCGTGCGGGTGGCCCGCGAGATGGCCGCGCAGGAGGGGATCCTCGGCGGCATCTCCTCCGGCTCGATCATGTGGGCCGCGCTCGAGGTCGCGAAGCGCCCCGAGAACGCGGGGAAGACCATCGTCGCCATCGTCTGCGACTTCGGCGAGCGGTACATCTCGACCGTCCTGTACGAGGACCTCCGCAGCTGAGCCCCTCGAGACGAGCCGGGACGCCCCGCTCCGGACGCGACGGTCGGCCGGAGCGCCGCGTCCCGTCCGGACCGGAGCGTCCCGGGCTCCTCGCCCTGCTCCGCGAGGACGTCCGCACCGCCCGGGAGCGCGACCCCGCCGCCCGGAGCGCGGTGGAGGTCGTCCTCTCCTACCCGGGAGTGCACGCGGTCTGGGTGCACCGCGTCGCGCACGCCTGGTGGCGGCGCGGCCTCCGCCTGCCCGCCCGGCTGCTCAGCCAGGCGGCGCGCGCGGCGACCGGAGTGGAGATCCACCCCGGTGCGACCATCGGCCGGCGTCTGTTCATCGACCACGGCATGGGCGTCGTCATCGGCGAGACCGCGCGGATCGGCGACGACTGCATGCTCTACCACTCCGTCACGCTGGGCGGGAGGTCGGCCCGGCGCGAGCGTCGGCACCCCACGCTCGGCGACCGGGTGGTCGTCGGCGCCGGCGCGGTCGTCCTGGGCCCGCTCGTGCTCGGATCCGACGTCAGCGTGGGCGCGAACGCCGTCGTGGTGAAGGACGCGCCCGACGGAGCGGTGCTCGTCGGCATCCCGGCCCGCGATCTGCGCGATCAGGGCGGGGAGGAGGACCCGCTCGCCGGGTCCGGCCGCTCCACCGGACCGGCGGGACGCGTCTAGCCGGCGACGCTCAGTCGTCGCCCCTCGGCGAGATGTCGCGCGGGGCGCTCTTGATCTGCGCGAAGGCGTCGAGTGCGTGCGCCCGCGTCTCCTTGAGGTCGACGAGGGGCGCCGGGTAGCCGTCCGCGCCTCCGGTCAGCGTGTCCTCGAGCGTCCACGGCTCGTGCACGGCGGCGCCCTCGACTCCGCCGAGCTCCGGCACATTGTGGCGGATGTACTCGCCGGCCGGGTCGAACTTCCTCGACTGCGTGACCGGGTTGAAGACCCGGAAGAACGGCGACGCATCGGCTCCCGAGCCCGCGACCCACTGCCAGTTCGCGGCGTTGCTCGCCGGGTCCGCGTCGACCAGGGTGTCCCAGAACCACTCCTCGCCCACCCGCCAGTCGACCAGCAGGTTCTTGATCAGGAACGACGCGGTCACCATCCGGACCCGGTTGTGCATGTAGCCGGTGCTCCAGAGCTCGCGCATGCCGGCGTCCACCAGGGGGTAGCCGGTGCGCCCCTGGTGCCAGGCGTCGATCGCCTCCTGGCCGGGGCGTCCCCACGGGAAGGAGTCGAACCGGGTGTCGAAGTTCGCGGTCGCCAGATCCGGCCAGTGGAACAGCAGGTGGTAGCAGAACTCGCGCCAGAGCACCTCGGAGAGGAACCGGTCGCTGCCGTCGCCGCGGTGCAGGCCCTTCGCGTGCGCCTCCTCCAGGGCGTGCCACACCTGGAAGGGGCTGATCTCGCCCCACCTCAGGTGCGGGGAGAGGTTCGAGGTGGCGTCCTCCGCCGGCCGGTCTCGGCCGTCGGCGTAATCGTCGAGCTGCTCCGCGAGGAACGCGCGCAGCCGGTCGGCCGCCGCCTTCTCGCCGGGGACCCAGCGCTCGCGCAGCCCTCCCGCCCAGTCGGGACGCGTGGGCAGCAGCTCCCAGTCGTCGAGGGAGTCGGAGGCGATGTCTCCCGTGACGCCGTCGAGCGAGCGGGGGCGGGGGAGCGGCGCGCGCGGCGTCGGCTTGGCGCGGCAGGCGCGGGCGAAGGGCGTATAGACGGAGTAGGGACCGCCGGCGCCGGTCTGCACGGTCCACGGCTCGAACATCAGCGAGCCCTGGTGGCTCTCGGCCTCGAGGCCGCCGTTGCGGAGCGATTCCTTCACCGCCGCGTCGACGGTGCGCTCGGCCCTCCCGTAGCGGCGATTCCAGTGCACGGCTCCCGCGCCGATCTCCTCGGCGAGCTGGAGGACGACGGCCTCGGCCGGCCCGCGGCGCAGGATCAGCGGGGCGCCGTGCTCGCGCAGGTCGGCGGCGAGGGCTGCGAGGCTGCCGTGCAGCCACCAGCGGGAGGCGCCCCCGAGCGGACGGATGCCCGCCGACTCCTCGTCGAGCACGTAGCAGACCGCTACGGGGCCGCCACGGTCGATCGCGGCGCGCAGAGCGGGGTTGTCGGCCAGGCGCAGATCGTCGCGGAGCCAGACGAGGGTGGGGGAGGTGTCACTCATGGTGACCCCCATGATCCGCGAGTCCCGCGCCGCGGCGAAGACCTGGCCGGTCGCTGCGGCCCGTGCTAGCGGGGACGGATCAGGCGGAGGCGATGCCGTCGCGGAGCTTGTCGCAGAGCGCGGTCAGCTGCTTCAGCTCGTTTTCGTCGAGGACGCCGCCGACCTGCTCCGAGATGGTCCTCATGTGGGTGAGCGCGACGCGGCGGAAGAGCGCATAGCCCTCGTCGGTGATCGCGATGATCGTGCCGCGGGCGTCCGCCGGATCCTCGCTCTTCTCGACGCAGCCGCGGGCGGCGAGCCGGTCGATCAGCCTGCTGACGCTGGGCTGCGTCAGGAGGACGTGCCGGTTCAGGTCGCGCAGCCGCGCGCGCCGACCGGGCTGCCGGGTGAGGTTGAAGAGCACGTCGTACTCGTTCATCGAGATCTCCCGCGAGGGGAACTCGGTGCTCAGGGTGCGCATCACCTGGACCTGGGCGCGGAACAGCGACTCCCAGGCGGCGACGGCCTCTCTCGACCCCACTGGTCCTCCTTCTCGGCGCTCAGGAAAGGGTTCCCTCACATCCAGACGCCGTACAGCCTACGCCGGGGTGCTGAGAGGAGGGGAGTCGGAGGAACGGGGCCGGGGGAACGACAGAAGGCCGGCCGCTGAGGCGAGCGGCCGGCCTTCATTCCCTTGCACCAAGAGTGTCCTGCAATCACTTCTCGCGCTTCCCGCCACAGCAAACGGTCGACGCACTTGAACTATATAACGACCCGGTAACGACGCAACCCTCTCTTTCCTGAATCCTCCCTGAGCCGCCCCGCCCCGCCCGTCGCCGCGCCCGTCCGCGCTCCGCACGACTCTCTCCTGACCCAGGACGCCCCGTCTGCTGCCTCCGACGTCCGCACCGAACCGCAGCCCATCCCTGACCGTTGACGGACACGACGAGCACCCCCTGCCCTCGTCCCCCGCCGACGCGGCCCGGGCCCGATCATCCAGCCCCGCGGGCGCGCCCCGACCCGACCCGCCTTCGACCACGCAGCGGGCCGTCGAGCAGCCCTCCACGTCTGAGGAGCGGTCGCGCACATCCGTCGAGGTCGAGAGGACGTCCCGCCCTCCAGGCGAACGCGGGAAACGCGTGTCAGCGTTTCCCGCTAGCCGGTCGCGACCCGCTCTCCGAATCGCGACCACCGGTGAGGCCGACCGCGGTAAGGAGAGCGCAAGCGCTCTCCTTACAATTCAGAACAGATCCGGCGACGGCGTCGACGCGTAGCGGATGGCGACGTCGGCGTGGCGGTCGAAGCGGTAGCCGACTCCGCGGACGGTGCGCACGATCTCCTCGTAGCGGCCGAGCTTGGCGCGGAGGCGGCGGACGTGGACGTCGATGGTGCGCTCGTTCGGCGCGTCGTCGTCCGCGGCGCCCCAGAGTGAGGCGATGAGCTCGGCGCGCTCGATGGTGCGGCCCTCGCGGAGCACGAGGTACTGGAGGAGCTCGAACTCCTTGTAGGTGAGGGGGGTGGTCTCCTCGTCGAGGATGACGCGCTTGCGGGAGATGTCGATGACGACGCCGCCGGGTGCACGGTCGGGGTCGGGCTCGGCGTCGGAGCGGCGCTTGGCGACCGCGGCCGGGTCCTGCAGCGCGAGGCGGACCACGTCCACGTCGCGGCCGCCGGCGCCCTGCGGGGCGAGGGCGACGGAGGCGTAGGTCTCGGCGTCGGGGGCGAGCTGCGCCGTGACGCGCTTGAGCTCCTCGACCAGGCGGCCGAGGTCGACTCCGGCGGCGCGGGCCTTGGCCTCGTCGATGCCGACGTAGAGGGCGAAGCCGCGTGCCTCGGTGCCCTGGGGGACGGCGCGGAGGCGGGGTGCTGCGGGCGCGGCGTCGGCGACCGGCTGGAGGCGGGGCGCCTCGGTGGAGGTGGCGGCGGTGATGGTGCGGGTGTGGAGGAGGGTCATGACGAGTCCTTGGCTGGTCGGATCCGGGACGAGTGTCCGAGGGAGCGGATCCGGGTGTGCGCGATCGAGCCGTCCCGCGGTGCGCGGTGGCGGCAGAGACGGATGCGGGGCATCCAGGGGATCGTCCGCGCCTCGGACGCTCAGCCGATCGTGACGATCAGCGGGCGGAGGCGGTGCGGGGATCCGGCGAGGTCAGTTCCTCATGCACACATTCGACAGCACATGACGGGGCCACCGGCCATCATCATGCCGGCATTCCCGACGGCCTCGAGGGAGGTCAGGGCGTGCAGGGTGTCAGTCATGTCCGTCAGTAAAGCGGAGGCCGGTGCACGGCGTCAACACTTCCGTGGGGATGGACGGCGCGTCGGGGGTGGTTCCGGTGCTCGGGAGGAGGCGCGCGCCGTGACGGGGGATCCCGCTGCGCCCGCTGCGCGGGCTGCTCGATCAACAGGACGAGCGGTGCCGGACGGTCGCGGTGGGGTGTCGAGACCCTCGCTGCGCCGGCCGACCGGCACGGCTCAGCGGGGCTCCCTGTTCCGGGGCGCGACGGAAGGCCCGCTCGTCCGGGGGCCGGCGGGCTCAGCCCGCGAGGCCGTAGAGGCGGTCGCCCGCGTCGCCGAGGCCGGGGACGATGTAGCCGAGCTCGTTGAGCTTCTCGTCGAGGGAGCCGAGGACGATGGTCACGTCGCGGTCGCCGAAGGCCTTCTCGACGGCGGCCAGGCCCTCGGGGGCGGCGAGCAGGCAGACGGCGGTGACGTCGACCGCTCCCCGGTCGAAGAGGAACTGGATGGCCGCGACGAGCGAGCCGCCGGTCGCGAGCATCGGGTCGAGGACGAAGCACTGGCGGTTCGACAGGTCGTCGGGCAGGCGCTCCGCGTACGTGGTCGGCTCGAGCGTCTCCTCGTTGCGCGCCATGCCCAGGAAGCCGACCTCGGCGGTCGGGATGAGCTTGACCATGCCCTCGAGCATCCCGAGGCCGGCCCGGAGGATCGGGACGACCAGCGGCTGCGGGTCGCTGAGCGCGAGGCCGGTGGTCTGCGTCACGGGGGTCTCGATGGTGACGGTGCGGGTGCGGACGCCGCGGGTGGCCTCGTAGGCGAGGAGCGTCATCAGCTCCTCGGCGAGCTGCCGGAAGGTGGGGGAGGGGGTGCGCTTGTCACGCAGCACGGTGAGCTTGTGGGTGATCAGCGGGTGGTCGGCTACGTGGACGCGCATAAGCTCAATCTACTGGCCGGAGCGGCGCCCCACCGGCCGCAGCGGGCCGCCGCAGGAGGGGGAGCGATGCGCGACAGCGATCTCCGCGTCCCCCGCCGCTCCGAGGAGTGGATGGGCCTGGCGCTCGACGAGGCGCGGCGGGCCGCGGGCTGGGGCGACGTCCCCGTGGGCGCGGTGGTCCTCGACTCGGAGGGTGCGGTGCTCGGGCTCGGGCGCAACGAGCGCGAGCTGCGGCGGGATCCGACGGCGCACGCCGAGGTGGTCGCGATCCGCGTGGCGGCCGAGGCCCGCGGCGACTGGCATCTCGAGGGCTGCACGCTGGTGGTCACGCTCGAGCCGTGCGTGCTCTGCGCCGGAGCGATCCTGGCGGCGCGGATCGACCGCGTCGTCTTCGGTGCGTGGGACGAGAAGGCGGGCGCCTCCGGATCCGTGCACGACCTCCTCCGCGACCGCCGGCACAACCACGTGGTCGAGGTGTACCCCGGGGTCCGCGCCGCGGAGTGCTCGCGGCTCCTGCTCGACTTCTTCGCCGACCGCCGCTGACGCCGACCGCCGCTGACGCCGAGCGCCGCCGAACCCCTCAGCTCGGAGCGCCCAGCCACTCCGTCAGCGCGAGCCGCGTCGCCGCGTGCATCCGCTCGAAGCGCTCCGCCGCGACGTCGTCGGCGAGCGCGGCGGCGTCGTAGCCCGCCGCTCCTGCCCACTCCCCGTCGCCCTCGAGCCACTGCGCGGCCATCGTGCCGGTCAGCTCGGGGTGGAACTGCACGCCGAGGAGCCAGTCCTCCACGGCGAACGCCTGCACCTCGCCGGTCGTCGACGACGCCAGCAGCGCCGCTCCGCTCGGCAGCGCGAAGGTGTCGCCGTGCCACTGCATCACGTCGACGCCGGCGAGGTGCCGGAGCGGGGAGCCGGCGCCCTCCTCCGTGAGCACGACCGGGCGGAAGCCGACCTCGCGGGCCGATCCGGGATGGACGGACTCGCCCAGGGCGGTCGCGATCAGCTGCGCTCCGAAGCAGACGCCGAGCGTGGGACGGCGGTGGTGCATCCGGTCCTGCAGGAGCGCGATCTCGGGGCTGATGAAGGGGTGCCGCGAGGTCTCGTAGACGCCGGCGCTGGAGCCGAGCGTGACGACGAGGTCGGGGGCGAGGATGTCGATCGCGTCGAGGTCCGTCCCTGCGACGGCGTCGACGGCGAACCCCCGCTCGGTCAGCATCGGCTCGAGCGCGCCGAGCCCGGCACCGCGCTCGTTGACGATCGCCAGGGCCCGGCGCATCTCAGGCGCTCCCGTGCGGCGCGGCCGGCGGGGAGGCGGCGGGCGGAGCGGCGGCGGCCGGAGCGGCCGCGGCGGCCGTCCCTTCCGCCTCCGTCACGGCCGGACGGGCCGCCGGCGGTCCCGCGCGTCCGCGGTCGACGTCGGGCTCGAGGTAGATCGTGGTGGCGGCGGGAACGGCCTCGCGGATCCGCTTCTCGGCGGCGTCGATCCCGGCGGCCACGTGCTCGAGGGTCTCGGCGGCCGGGAAGGCGAGCTTCGCGGCCACGAGGATCTCGTCCGGTCCGAGGTAGAGCGTGCGCATGTGGATGACGCGCTCGACGTCGCGCCCGGCCTCGAGCGCGGCGCGGATCGAGGCGGCGTCGGCGGGAGTCGCCCCCTCTCCGACCAGCAGGCTCTTCGTCTCGACGCCCAGCACGATCGCCACCACGATCAGCAGGGTGCCGATCATGATCGTTCCGATCGCGTCGTAGACCGAGTCGCCGGTGATCACGGTCAGCCCGACTCCGAGCAGCGCGAACGTCAGACCGGTGAGCGCGGCGACGTCCTCGAGGAGCACGACCGGCAGCTCCGGCGCCTTCGCCCGGCGGATGAACTGCAACCAGGACTGCGAGCCGCGGACCCGGTTCGACTCCTTCACTCCGGTGCGCAGCGAGTAGCCCTCGAGGCAGATCGAGATCACGAGGACCAGGATCGGCAGCCAGGAATTCTCGAGCTCGTGCGGCTCGGCGATCTTCTCGATGCCCTCGTAGAGCGAGAAGACGCCGCCGACGGAGAACAGGATGATCGACACCACGAAGGCGTAGACGTAGCGCTCCCGTCCGTAGCCGAACGGGTGCTCCTCGTCGGCGGCCTTCCGCGACTTGCGGCCGCCGAGCAGCAGGAGCAGCTGATTGCCGGAGTCGGCGAGCGAGTGCACGCCCTCGGCGAGCATGGAGGCGGATCCGGAGAAGAACCAGGCGACGAACTTCGTCAGGGCGATGCCGAGGTTGGCCGCGAGCGCCGCGATGATCGCGGTGCCGCCTCCGGATGCGCTCACGTGGTCTCCTCGGGCTCGCCGCTGGATGGTCGGGCCATCCTACGAGGCCCCGGACCGCCCCTGGACCCCCTTGCCGCGGGCTCTTCGTAGGATGAGCGGCGTGACCGATGCGCCCGTCCTGCTCCCGTCCATCGCCGTCCTCGGCCTCGGCTCGATGGGGGGCGCGATCCTCCAGGGCCTGCTGGCTCCCGGCGTGCGCGTCGAGGGGGGCGTGCGGGTGACCAACCGCGACTCCGCGAAGGCCGCCGCGTGGGACGGCCACCCGGTGGTCACCGCCTTCGCCACCGCGGACGACCCGGAGGCCAACCGGCGCGCGGTCGAGGGCGCGGCGATCGTGCTCGTGGCCGTCAAGCCGCACATGGTGCCGGACCTGCTCGACGAGATCGCCGACGCGCTCGCCCCGGGCGCGGTCGTCGTCTCCGTCGCCGCCGGCGTGACCGCGGCCACGTTCGAGCGGCACCTGCCCGCGTCCGTCGCCGTGCTCCGCTCGATGCCGAACACTCCCGCGGTCGTGGGCCGCGCCGTCACCGGCCTCAGCGCGGGCACGCGGTCCGGCGACGAGGACCTGGCGCTCGTGCGCCGCCTGTTCGAGACGGTCGGCGAGGTGGTCGAGGTGCCGGAGTCGCAGCTCGACGCGCTCTCGACGATCTCCGGCTCGGGGCCCGCCTACGTGTTCCTGCTGATCGAGGAGCTCATCGCGGCCGCTGTCGCGAAGGGCTTCACTCCGGAGCAGGCGTCGACGATGGTGGTCGGCACGTTCCGCGGCGCCGCCGAGCTGCTCGCGGACTCCGGCGAGGAGCCCGCGGAGCTGCGCCGGCGGGTCACGAGCCCGAAGGGCACCACCGAGCGGGCCGTCGCGGTCCTGCAGGAGGCCGACCTCGCCGCCCTCTTCACGCGGGCGACCGACGCCGCGCTGGCCCGCGCCCGCGAGCTCGCCGCCTCCTGACTCCGCCCTCCTCTCCGCGAGACGCCGCCCGGGTACGCGACACCCGGAGCGGGCGTACCGGAGCGGCATCCCGCAGAGGAGGAGGGAGGGGGCGCGGGTCAGGAGCCGAGGGCCGCGAAGCGCTCGATGTCGCTGGGGGTGCCGCTGACCACGATGAGGTCGTGGTTCGAGACGACGGTCTGCTCGGTCGCGTAGGTGAAGGGCTTGCCCGGGCTCTTGACGCCGACGACGGTCACGCGGTGCTTGCGGCGCACGCCCGACTCCGTGAGCGTCAGCCCCCGGATCGGCTTGGGCGGGTACATCTTCGCGAGCACGAAGTCGTCGTCGAACTCGATGAAGTCGAGCATGCGGCCCGAGACCAGGTGCGCGACGCGCTCGCCCGCCTCCGCCTCGGGGTAGATCACGTGGTTCGCGCCGATCCGCTCGAGGATCTTGCCGTGCGAGCGCGAGATCGCCTTCGCCCAGATCTGCGGGATCTTGAGGTCGACGAGGTTCGCGGTGATCAGCACGGACGCCTCGATGGAGGAGCCGACCGCGACGACGGCGACCTGGAAGTCCTGCGCGCCGATCTGCGCGAGGGCGTCGAGCGAGCGGGCGTCGGCCTGCACCGCGTGGGTGACCCGCTCCGACCACTTCTGCACGAGACCGGCGTCGGCGTCGATGGCGAGGACCTCGCGGTCGAGGCGGTCGAGCTGGCCGGCCGTGGCGGCTCCGAAGCGCCCGAGGCCGATCACCAGCACCGGGGCGTCGTACCTGATGCGGTCAACCAACGATGGGCCTCTCTTCCGGTCGTCTGAACAACTGCCTCCGCTGGCTCGCGGCGAGCGCGGCGGCGAGAGTCACGGTACCAACGCGGCCCATGAACATCGTCAGCGCGAGGATGTAGACCCCGGACGGCGGCAGCTCCGCGGTGAGCCCCGTCGAGAGCCCGGAGGTCGCGAAGGCCGAGATCACGTCGAAGAGCACGTGGTCGAGCGAGGCCTTGGTGATGTGCAGGATCAGGACGGACGACACGGCGACCGTCGTCGCGCCCCACAGCACGACCGAGACGGCCAGGCGGAGGACGTCGTTCGGGATCCGGCGGCCGAACGCCTCCATGTCGTTGTTGCCTCGGGCCTCGGCGAAGGCGGCCAGGAACAGGATCGTGAGGGTCGTGACCTTGATCCCGCCGGCCGTGGAGGCCGATCCTCCGCCGATGAACATCAGCATGTCGGTCACGAGCAGGCTCGAGCCGTTGAGGTCGGGGACCGAGATCGTCGAGAAGCCGCCCGACCGCGTCATCGTCGAGAGGAAGAAGGACTGGAAGACGGTGTCTCCCGCATCGAGGCTGCCGAAGGTCCTCGGATTGTCGAACTCGAGCACGATGTAGAGGACGGCCCCGGCGACGAGCAGGATCACGGAGGTGACCAGCGTCAGCTTCACGTGCACCGACCACTTGCGCGGGCGCCGCCAGCCGCGGGAGAAGGCGTAGATGACGGGGAAGCCGATCGAGCCGAGGAAGACGCCGAGCATCAGGATGCCGAGGAACCAGTAGTCGTCCTCGAAGGGGGTGAGTCCCGCGGCGTTCGGGGCGAAGCCGGTGTTCGTGAACGCCATCGCGGAGTAGTAGAAGGAGTGCCAGACGGCCTCGCCGATCGGGATCCCGTCGATCAGCATCCGCGGGAACAGCAGCAGCGCGACGATGATCTCGATCGCGGCGGCGCTGATCGCGACGGTGGCGAGCAGTCCGCCGATCTCGCCCAGGCGCACGGCCTGGCCCTCGGCGACGGGGCCGGAGTGGATCCGCAGCGGATTCGAGTCGCTGGCGACCATGAGCTTCGCCCGGAGGCCGAGGCGGCGCGAGATCGCCAGGCCCATGATCGAGGCGAGCGTCAGCACTCCCAGAGCGCCGATGTTCACGCCGACGAAGATGATCGAGTGGCCGAACGCCGACCAGTGCGTCGCCATGTCGACCGTCGCGAGGCCGGTCACGCAGATCACCGACATCGCGGTGAAGAAGGCGTCGTGCAGCGGAGTGACGGTGCCCGTGGTGCTCGACACCGGCAGCGAGAACAGCAGGGTGAAGACGAGCACGAGCGCCGAGAAGATGAGGATCGCGAAGCGGGACGGCGAGCGTCCGGCGAAGTCGTCGATGAGGTCGCGGGCCCGCTCGAACCCCGACCAGGGGGAGACGGGCGAGACGCCCACGGGGCTGCGGAACTGCTGCCGAACCACCACGGCGGATCCTCCACTCGATCGCGGCCATGCTACCCGCTCGGTGCCGGGCCCCCGGGGCGCTGACTAGCCTGGGCGCATGGCTGACATCTTCGGGGTGATCGCGGACGGGACCCGCCGGGACATCCTCGCCCTGCTGCTCGAGCAGCGGCGGGACGGCTCGGCCGAGGGCATGAGCGTGTCGCGGATCGTGGCGCGCCTCGAGCTGAGCCAGCCGACCGTCTCTAAGCACCTCAAGGTGCTGCGCGAGACCGGCCTCGTCACGGTGCGCGAGAGCGGACAGCACCGCTTCTACGCGCTCGAGTACGCGCCGCTGGTGGAGGTCGAGGACTGGCTGCTGCCCTTCCTCGCCGAGGACGAGGCGGCCGGCGCCCTGCTCGACGCTCCGACCGCGGCCCGGGCGGAGTCGCTGGGCCGGGCGCTCGCCGAGCGGACCCACCAGGTCAGCACCGTGGTGCAGGACATCCAGCGGGGCGTCAGCGAGGGAGCGACGAAGGTGGCGGAGGCGCTGCGCATCCGCAAGTGAGGGGCGCCGAGGAGCCGGAACCGGTGGAGCCCCGGGTCGTGTAAGCTCGCGGGAGCCAGTTTTTCGTAAGCGGCCGCCCGTCGGGCGGTCGACCCCCTGAACGTTGTGAGGTCTTCGTGGGTTCTGTCATCAAGAAGCGTCGCAAGCGTATGGCGAAGAAGAAGCACCGCAAGCTGCTTCGCAAGACTCGCCACCAGCGTCGCAACAAGAAGTAGGCTCGCGCCTCTTCCCACTCGAGCGTCCGCCCTTCCGGGGTCGGGCGCTCGTCTGCGTTCACGGATGATCCCGGCGGCGCTCGCCGTCTCGGCGCCCGTCGCCGGGGCCGCCGTACACTGACCGCATGGTGGACGTGGAGCTGACGCTCGTGGGCAAGCCGGGCTGTCATCTCTGCGACGACGCGCGGACCGTGGTCGAGCAGGTGGTCGCCGACCTGGGCTCCGAGGCGTCGGTCGCCGTCTCGGAGGTGTCGATCCTCGACGATCCCGAGCTGCACGAGCGCTTCGTCGAGGAGATCCCGGTGGTGCTGATCGACGGGCGCGTGCACACCTTCTGGCGAGTCGATCCCGTGCGGCTCCGGCGGGCACTCCTCGATCGCGGGTGAGCCTCGACCGGGCCGTCCGGACGGAAGCACGACCGCGACGTCCCTCTGACGGGGGACAGGACGGCTCGCGATAGCTCGCCTCTCGCCCTTACCCTCGTGAGGGGGGAGTGCGCTCCTCCGTGCGCGGACGCAGATCGTCGCCCGTGGAGGAAGGAACCGCCATGCCGTCATCCCGCCGACTCGCCCTGCCCGCCGCCGCTCTCGCGGCGCTCGTGCTCGGCCTGGCCCTCCCCGGAGCGGCCGTCGCGGCCCCCTCAGCCTCGACGGTCTCGACCACGGTCGAGCAGCCGGCCGCGACGACCATCCCCGGCGTGCCGGAGGATCCCGAGCAGCCGGGCGACGGCGGCTCCGACCCCGTTCCCGGCGTCCCCGAGGAGCCGTCCGTTCCCGGAGTGCCCGAGGAGCCGGCAGAACCCGAGCAGCCCGCTCCGGTCGACCCCGCGCCCGTGGACCCCGCGCCGGTCGATCCGGCACCGGTCGACCCCGCGCCCCAGCAGCCGAGCCAGCCCTCCACCGGCGGCGGATCCACCGGCGGTGGATCGACCGGCGGCGGCTCGACCGGCGGTGGATCGACCGGCGGCGGCTCGACCGGCGGCGGCCAGCAGGGCGGCTCCGGCGGCGGTCAGCCCTCCACCGGCGGCGGATCGTCCTCCGGCGGCTCCGGCTCCGGCGGCGGCACCACCGGCGGAGCGACGTCCGGCGGCACCTCCGGCGGCGGCACCACAACCGGCACCACCACGTCCGGCACCGCCGGCTCCTCCGGTGCGGGCGCCGTCACTCCGGCGGCGTCGGCCCCCGGACGCACCGAGCTCGGCACCTCGACCGAGGGCGCGAAGCCGGCGGCCGGTGCCGCGACCGCGGACGTCTTCCTCACCCGCGAGCTCGCCGTCCAGCCGGAGGCGCTCACCGTCGAGCTCGCCCGCTTCTACGGCGTCGGCTTCTCGTACACCGGCTTCGCGAGCGGCGAGGCCGTCTCGGCGGTCCTCCGTGACCCGAACGGCACCAAGACCCCGCTGACCCTCGAGGCGGGGAGCGGCACCGCGACCGTGCCGACCGCGCTGATCACCAAGTCGGGCGCCTTCACGGTCGACCTCACGGGCGACCAGGGCTCCGCCGCCAAGGTCGTCTTCCGGCTCGCGCCCTCCACCGGCAACGGCCTCCTGCTCGAGCCGCGCGAGCTCGGCGACGGCAGCACCGAGGCGCCCCGCGGCGCCGTCTGGGGCTTCGACGCCGACGAGGAGGTCGCCGTGGGCGCCTTCGAGACCTCCGGGGCCCGCGCCGACCTGGCCGCCGGCGACGTCGCCGTGCAGTCCGACTCCATCGGCTGGGCCGAGCTGGCGCTGGGCGACGCGGTCGTCGCCGACCCCGACCCCTCCGTCTACTGCGTCGTCGCCTTCGGTCGCGAGTCGCACCGCACGGCAGCCGTGACCGTCTCCTACCGTGACAGCGACACCACGGCCGCACCGTGGGAGGCGCAGCAGGTCTGCGGCACCGCGATCAGCGCCGCGCGCACCGCCTTCCTCAGCACGGCCGCCTCGGCGGGACCGGCCGGCATCACGCCGACCACCGCGCTGATGATCGGCGGCGGCGCGGTCGCCGCGTCGCTCGTCGCCTGCGCGGCCGTCCTGGTCGTGATGCGCCGCCGGCGGATGAACACGGACCTCTTCATCGGCGGACCGCTGCCGCGCACGCAGAGCGACTGACGCGTCCCGAGGACGAGGGAAGGCCCGCGGGACGCGATCCCGCGGGCCTTCCCTCGTCCTCTCCCGGCGCTCAGCCGGCCGCGGTGAAGCGGAGGAGGATCGTCCGCGCCTCCGGCCGCAGCTGGAAGTCGGGCCACACGTCCGGACCGCACGCGCGGGAGCCCAGGCCGTGCTGGGCGGCGTCGATCACGAGGACCGCGCGCTCCGACTCCGGCAGCTCGTGCGGGTGCGCGGCGGCCGTGATCTCCTGCGGCGTGTGCCGCGCCAGGGTGAAGCCGGGGAGGCGCCCGTGCAGGTCGCGCGCGGCTTCGATGCGGAGGCGGGGCGAGCCCGCCTCCGTCAGCGTCAGCTCGCGCACGCTGCTGCGGTGACCGCTCTCCTGCGGGCGGGCGTACGGAGTCGTCAGCCGGTCCATCTCCGCCGTGAAGCGCCCCACCCGCGCGGCCCGGAGGCTGTCGGGGTAGGACTCGAGCGGGCCGGTGCCGAACCACTCCGCGCCGTCGATCGACGCGGGCAGGTCGATCCGGATGCCCAGCCGCGGCCAGACGGAGTCCCAGCCCCGGGTCGGCACGAGGTCGACGCGGAGGACCGTGCTCTCCCCGTCGACGCTCCAGCGCTCCTCCATCAGGAGTCCCGCATCGAGGTCCGCGGCCGAGAAGCGGGTCACGCGGCGGAGCCCGGCGGAGGCGTCCACCTCCTGCACGCGGCCGACCAGGCGGTCGAGTCCGGCCTCGCGCCAGCGGGCGGCGGAGGACGGGGCAGGGGTCCCGCGGCCGTCGCCGTCGTACGGGTCGCCGGTGACGTAGCCGGGGAAGCCCGCGCCCTCGTCGTTGTCGGTCGGGGCGCGCCAGAGCTCGGCGCGCGGTCCGTCGACGGGCAGGCCGGCGAGGAAGGCGAGCCGGCCGTCGCGGAACCGCGCGACTCCGAGCGCGCCGCCCTCGAGGGGCGGAGCGGCGCGGACGGCGCGGGTCCACGCGGGCACCGCCGACGGCGCGGCGAGGAGGTGCTGACCGGTGGAGAGCACGTGGCCCTCCTCCGCCCAGGCGGTCGAGGCGTCGAGGACCGCGTCGACGGTGAGCCAGGTCTCGCCGCCGGGGCGCACCTCGAGCGGGGGGAGCTCCACGTGCACGGCGTCGCCGGCCGCGATGACCGGGGCGTCGAGCACTCCCTCCGCGGTGACCCGCCCGTCCCGCTCGACCCGCCACGCGAAGCGCAGATCGGCGGTGGAGGCGTCGTGCCGGCGATTCTCGATGACGACGCCGTCGCCGCGGACCGTGAGGCGCACCGGAGCGACGATCTGCTTCCACTCGAACAGGCCCGGGCTGGGCGTGCCGTCGGAGAGCACCATGCCGTCCATCACGAAGTTGCCGTCGTGCACCACCTCGCCGAAGTCGCCGCCGTACGCGTAGTACTCGACGCCCTCCGGCGTGCGCGCCCGCAGGCCGTGGTCGCGCCACTCCCAGACGAAGCCGCCGTGCAGCCGCGGGAAGCGGTCGACGAGGTCCTCGTACTGGTCGATCGCTCCCGGGCCGTTGCCCATCGCGTGCACGTACTCGCAGAGCAGGAAGGGCTTGGAGCGCTGCCGAGCGGATTCGCCGGGGGAGCAGCCGAGCAGCGGAGTGAGCGAGCCGTCGGTGCCGATCCGCTCGGTCTCGGGGATCGAGGAGTACATCCGCGAGTACACGTCGGTGTACGCGCCGGTGTAGTCGCCCTCGTAGTGGACGGGGCGCTCGGGGTCGCGGCCGTGCACCCACGCGGACATCGCGGCGAGGTTCGCGCCGGTGCCCGCCTCGTTGCCGAGGGACCAGAGCACGATGCTCGGGTGGTTCTTGTCGCGCTCGACGGTCCGCTCGATGCGGTCGAGGTACGCCTCGCGCCAGGCGGGGTCGTCGCTGGGGTTGCCCGCCCAGCCGACCCGCTCGAAGCCGTGGGTCTCGAGATCGCACTCGAGGACCACCCAGAAGCCGAGCTCGTCGGCGAGGTCGAGCAGACGGGGATGCGGCGGGTAGTGGCTGGTGCGGATGGCGTTCACGTTGAAGCGCTTCATCATCGCGAGGTCCTCGCGGGCGGAGTCCTCGTCGAACGCTCGACCGCGGTCGGGGTGCGTCTCGTGGCGGTTGACTCCGTGGAAGACGACGCGCTCGCCGTTGACCAGGAAGCGGTCGCCGCGGATCTCGACCGTGCGGAAGCCGAGCCGCAGCGAGACCGTCTCGCCGGCGGAGGCGAGCGTCGCGTCGTAGAGGCGCGGAGCCTCCGCCGACCACGGCTCGACCTCGGGCACCTCGATCGCGGCGATCTCCTCCGCCGAGGCCCAGACCGTCTCGATCCCGAGCCCGGGCACGCGCAGCGTCAGCGGGAACGCGTCGGCCGCGGCGGTCACCTCCGCCTCGATGCGGCCCGCGCCGCCGGCGAAGGAGGAGCGCAGCCACACGTCCTCGATCCCGCCGACGGGGCGCGCGAGCAGGTGCACCGAGCGGAAGATCCCCGGCAGCCACCACTGGTCCTGGTCCTCCACGTAGCTCGAGGCCGACCACTGGTGCACGCGGACCACGACGAGGTTCTCGCCCGGGCGGACGACGCCGGTGACGTCGAACTCCTGCGCGAGCCGGCTGCCGGAGCCGATCCCGATCTCGACGCCGTTGACCCAGACGCGGTAGCGGGACTCGACCCCGTCGAAGCGCAGGACGACCGCCTCGGCGGAGTCCCACTCCTCCGGGACCGCGACGGTGCGGCGGTAGTCGCCCGTCGGGTTCGCGTCCGGCACGAACGGCGGCTCGGTCGGGAACGGGAACTGCACGTTCGTGTAGACCGGCAGTCCGTAGCGCCCGTCGCCCTGCAGCACCCAGTGCGAGGGCACCGGCATCAGGTCCCAGCCGGAGTCGTCGAACGACTCGTCCCCGACGGCGTCCACGCCCTCGCCCTCCGGCAGCATGCCGGCGCCGCCCGGGGTCCCCGGAGCGGCGGGGAGCAGGCGGAAGCGCCACTCCCCGTCCAGCGGGAGCGCCGGAGCGTCGGTGTGCAGCCACGAGCGGGGGGCCCGGCGGCGGCCGGAGCCCGGTCCGGTGTCCGTCAGGTAGTGGGAGGTCGTCGGGGGATTCGTCACTTCACGGAGCCTTCCGTCAGGCCGCCGCGCCAGAAGCGCTGCAGCACGATCATGGCGATGGCGAGCGGGATGATCGACAGCAGGACGCCGCCGGTCGTCAGCTCGTAGAACTCGGGCAGGCGGTCGACCTGTCCGAGCCAGTTGTTCAGTCCCAGTGTGATCGGGAACAGGTTCGTGTCCGAGAGCATCACCAGGGGCAGGAAGTAGTTGTTCCAGATCCCGACCAGCTGGAAGAGGAACACGGTGACCAGCGCGGGAGTCAGGATGCGCAGTCCGAGCGTGTGGAAGATCCGCAGCTCCCCGGCGCCGTCGATGCGCGCCGCCTCGATGATCGCGGTATCCACGGTCGCCTGAGCGTAGATCCGGCAGAGGAACAGCCCGAACGGCGAGACGAGCGAGGGGATCAGCACGCTCCAGTAGGTGTTCGCGATGCCCATCTGGCTGAAGAGCAGGAACAGCGGCAGAGCGGTCGCGGTGCCCGGCACCAGGACGCCCGCGAGGATCGTCCCGAACACGAGCCTGCTGCCGCGGAACTCGTACTTGGCCAGCGCGTAGCCGCCCGCCGCGGCGAGGTAGGTCGCGAGCAGGGCGCCCACTCCGGCGTAGAGGACGGAGTTGAGGAACCAGCGGACGAAGATGCCGTCGCCGTAGGTCAGCACCTGCGTCAGGTTGTCCCAGAGCGCGAACGTCGGGGCGAACCAGAAGCCGTAGGTGGCGAAGAGGTCCTCGGTCGTCTTGGTCGCCGCGACGACGACCCAGTAGACGGGGATGAGGAAGTAGATCGCCACGACGACGAGGATCGCGGTGACGATGATGGTCGAGGCGCGGTTGCGGCCGGCCGAGCGGTCGGGCCCGCGTCCGGCCTTCACGGGGCGGTCGGCGGTGACGACTCCGGTGGTCGTGGTCGGCGGGCTCTCGGTGCGGCTCATGACGACCTCCTGTTCGAGATCGAGAGGAACGTGAAGGAGAGCAGGAACGCGACCAGCGCGATCAGGACGGCCTGGGCGGCGGCGACGTTGTAGTCGTTGTAGGCGAAGGCCGTGGTGTACGCGCTGAGGTTCGGCGTGTACTGGCTGTCGATCGCCGGAGCGACCGTCTTCAGCACCTGCGCCTCGGCGAACAGCTGGAGCGTTCCGATGATCGAGAAGATCGTCGTCAGCACCAGCGCGGGGCGGATGAGCGGCAGCTGGATGCTGCGGGCGACGCGCCAGGTGGAGGCGCCGTCGACCTTCGCCGCCTCGTAGAGCTCGACCGGGATCGCCTTGAGCTGGGCGACGATGATCAGCATGTTGTAGCCGGTGTAGCTCCAGAGCGAGATGTTCGCGATCGACCAGAGCACCGTGTCCGCACCGAGGAAGTCGGGCTGGAGCCCGACCACGTTCGCCGCGTCGATGAGCGGGCTGAGGCCGGGCACGTAGAGGAACGACCACAGGATCGTCGCGATGACTCCGGGTACTCCGTAGGGGAGGAAGTAGGCCGCCCGGAAGAAGCCGGGGAACTTCGCCGACGCCGACTCGAGCATCAGCGCGAGGACGGTGCAGAGGGCGATCATCACCGGCACCTGGACGATGCCGAAGAGGAACATCCGCCCGATGGAGGCGATGAAGTTGCCGTCGGCGAGGGCCTGCGCGTAGTTGTCGAAGCCCGCGAACCCGCTGGTGACCCCGGCCTCGCCGAAGAGGCCGGAGCGCGTCACCTTCGTGAAGCTGGAGCCGACGGCGACGACGATCGGGACGATGAACGTGAGGACGAACAGGGCCAGGAAGGGTCCGAGGAGGATCCACGGGGCGCGGGCGACCGCGCGGCTGCGCCGGGGCGCGCCCGGCGTCCGCGTGGTGGCCGCGACCGCGGCGGCGGCGGGGGAGGTCGTGGTGGTCATGCGGAGGCCCTCCTGATGCTCAGGCCCTTGTTCTCGAAGACCGTGATGATCTGCTGCTCCGCCTCGGCGACCGCGTCCACGAGCGAGAGCCCGGACGCCTTCTTCCGGAAGCCGTCGCTGAGGATGTTGAAGGACTGCTGCGTGACGGGCCACCAGGACCAGTCCGGGTTCTGCTCCTTCGATGCGGGCACGAGGACGTCCTCGTTGTAGTTCTGCCCGCTGAAGAAGTCGCTCGGACCCTTGCGGGCCGTGCCGATCTCGCCGACCGCGGGAGACCAGCCGATGCCGCTGTTGGCGATCATCGCGTCGATGCCCTCCTGCGTGGTGGTCATCCAGACGGCGAACTCGATCGCCTCCTCCGGGTGCTTGCTGCTCGAGAACACCGCCGCGGTCGATCCGCCGAGGAAGCTCGAGCCGAAGCCGGTGTCGCCCCAGACGGGCATGGGAGCCGCGCGCCACTTGCCCGCGCCTCCGCTGACCCCCTCGATCAGGGCGTCGCCCCAGCTGCCGGTGGCGCAGGAGGCGATGCCGCCCTTCGCCGCGGCCGCGAACCACGCGGGGGAGTAGGCGCCGTAGCCGGTCTGCACCAGGTCCTGGTCGATGGCCGTGTCGAAGAAGGAGGCGACGCGCGTCGTGGCGTCGTCGGTCATATCGATGACCCAGCCGTCCTCCTCCGGGCGCAGCCACTGCGCGCCGGCCTGCGTCGCGAACGCGGCGAAGACCGAGGCGTCGGCGAGCGGGAAGCAGTCGATGTAGGAGCCGGCTCCGCGCAGCTCCGTCGCCACCGCAGCCCAGTCGTCCCAGGTCGTCGGCGGCTCCGCACCCACCTTCCCGAACACCTCGGGCTGGTAGAAGAGCGCCATCGGGCCGCTGTCCTGAGGGATGCCGTAGACGCCGCCCGTGTAGCTGACCTGGCCCCAGAGCGTGGGGTCGTACAGGTCGCGGTACTGCTCGACGCCGTACCGGGTGAGGTCGACCAGGCCGTTGACGAGCATGAACTCGGGGACGGAGCGGATCTCGACCTGGCCGAGGTCCGGCCCGCCGCCCGCGGCGAGGGCCGAGTAGAGCTTCTGGTACCCGCCCGCGTTGCCGCCGGGGATCCAGACGGCCTCGACCTGGATCTCGGGGTGCGAGGCGTTCCAGACGTCGCAGACCTTCTGCAGGTCCTTCAGCCAGCCCCAGTACTGCAGGCGGACCGGGCCGGTGGCCGGGGCGATCGTCGGCGCCGTGTTGACCGAGACGGTGCCCGGTGTCGCGCAGGCCGTCAGGCTCCCGAGTGCCGCGGTGCCGAGACCGGCGGCGATGAGCTGTCTCCGGGTGAACGGATGCATCTTCCCTCACTTCGTCGTGGTGGAGAGCCGGGGAGTCTCACCCGGCGATGATCGGGACGCTACCACGAATTCGAGTAGGTACTCGAAATTGGCGGCACTGCTCCTCCGCCGCCGCTACGCTGGCCGTTCGAGGGGCACGGCGAGGCGCCTCCAGTGCGGAGGAGGGGTCGATGGCGGAGGCGACGAGGCGACGCGGCCCGTACGCGAAGTCGGCCGAGCGCCGGCGAGCCATCATCGAGGCCGCGCACCAGGTCTTCGCCGCGCGGGGCTATGCCCGCGGCTCCCTCCAGGAGGTCGCCGACCGCGTCGGGCTCAGCCAGACGAGCCTCCTGCACTACTTCCCGTCGAAGACCGACCTGCTCTTCGCGGTCCTCGAGCACCGCGACCTGATCACGGGCGACGGTTCCTCGCCGCCGGACCCGGAGGAGGGGCTGGTCGCCGGCATCCTGCGGCAGACCCGCTACAACGAGACGGCGCCCGGAGTGATCGAGCTGTACGCCGTGCTCTGCGGCGAGTCGACGACGCAGGAGCACCCGGGGCGCGACTTCTTCGCCGCGCGGTTCCGCCGCCTCCGCAGCGAGTACGCGGCCGAGCTGCGCGAGCTCCAGGCAGCCGGCCGCCTGCGCGAGGGGTCCGATCCGGAGCGGGTGGCGGCGTCGATCATCGCGCTCTGGGACGGTGTGCAGCTGCAGTGGCTGCTCGAGCGCGACGCGGTGGACATGGTGGCGTGCCTGGCCGACTACCTCGACCTCGTGGTGCTGCCGGCTCCCTAGCCGCTGGCGCGAGGGAACCCCGGCCCGTCGAGGGGACCCGCCGTCCGCGGCGGTCTCGATGGTCCGGGGTTCCCGCGACCGTGGTGCGCGCCTAGGGCAGCAGGCGGGTCGGGCCGCGGAACAGGTAGGTGACCTCGCGGAGGTTCGCCTGGTTCAGCATCAGCATGATCACGCGCGAGAGGCCCATGCCGAAGCCGCCGTGCGGCGGGACGCCGTAGCGGAAGAAGTCGAGGTAGAACTCGAGCTCCTCCGGGTCCAGGCCCTTCTCGCGGGCCTGCTCGACGAGGACGTCGACGCGGTGCTCGCGCTGGGCTCCGGTCGAGATCTCGACGCCGTTGTAGATGAGGTCGTAGCTGTTGGTGATCGTCCCGTCGCCCTCGCGGCGCATGTGGTAGAACGGCCGGATGCTCGACGCGTAGTCGGTGAGGAACACGAAGTCGTGCCCGAACTCCTCCTGCACGTAGGCCGCGATGCGGCGCTCGCCCTCGGGGTCCATGTCGTCGTCGGCCCGGGGCACCTCGTAGCCGCGCTCGGCGACGATGCGCTTGGCCTCGGCGAGCGGGATGCGCGGGAACGGCGTGGTCGGGACGGTCAGGTCGATGTCGAAGAGCGCCTTGACCTCGGCGCCGTGCTTCTCGACGACGGCGGTGAGGCCGGCGACCATCAGCTGCTCGTGCAGCTCCATGACGTCCTCGTGCGAGTCGATCCAGGAGACCTCGGCGTCGACGCTCGTGAACTCGGTCGCGTGACGCGAGGTGAAGCTCGGGTCGGCGCGGAAGGCGGGGCCGACCTCGAAGACCTTGCCGAAGCCGGCGGGCTGCGCCATCTGCTTGAAGAACTGGGGGCTCTGCGCCAGGTAGGCCTTCGTCTCGAAGTACTCGACCTCGAAGAGCTCGGCCCGCGACTCCGAGGCGCTCGCCATGAGCTTCGGGGTGTGGATCTCGATGAAGTCGTGCTCGATCCAGTACGTGCGCAGCGCGTGCTCGAACGTGGTCTGCACACGGGCGATGAGGTTCTGCTCGGGACGGCGCAGGTCGAGGAAGCGCCAGTCCATGCGCTTGTCGATGCCGGAGTCGGGCGCGATCGGCGCCTCCGGGATCGACGCGGCGACGACCTCGAGCGTCTCGAGCTTGACCTCGATGCCGCCGAGCTTCACGCGCTCGTCGTGCTTGAGCGCGCCGGTGACGGTGATGAAGGAGCCCTGGGCGAGGCCGGAGATCTCCTCGGTGATCGCGAGGCGCGCAGCCGACGCGTCGTCGCCCTCGACGGCTTCGCGCACGGCCGGGTTCACCAGCTGCACGGCACCGGACTCGTCGCGCAGGACGACGAACTGCACCTTCTTCTGGTCGCGCACGGTCTCGACCCAGCCGGACACGCGGACGGGTCCGTCCTCGAGCGCGGCGAGCTTCTTGACAGTGGTTCGGGGGAGGCGGGTCTCGTCGGTCACGGTAGGGGAGTCTACTCGGGGGCCGCCGGGCGGGCGCGGGGCAGGAGCACGCGCCGGCCCGCGGCCTCCGGCGCGGCACGAAAGGGGGTGCAGTCGGTCCCCCTGCGTGCTCCGGCGTCGGGCTAGCATCGCGGAGCGAGCGCGCGGGCTCGAGAGGATCCGAGGGGGATGTGCCATGGCGGGACCGGGATTCGCGGTCATCGACTTCGAGACGACGGGGGTCCGTCCCGAGCGGGGCGACCGCGTCATCGAGGTCGCTGTCGTCCATCTCGATGCGGAGGGGCGCTTCGAGGCGGCGTTCGAGACGCTCGTGAACCCGGACCGCGATCTCGGCGCGCAGAGGATCCACGGCATCTCGGCGCGCGAGATACTGGACGCACCGTCCTTCGCTGCGATCGCCTCCGACCTGCTGGCACATCTCGACGGCCGGGTGGTCGTCGCCCACAATGCGAGCTTCGAGCGGCGGTTCCTGACAGCGGAACTGGCCCGACTCGGCGTCGAGACGACACTCTCGAGCGAGATGCTGCTGTGCACGATGCAGCTCGCACGCGAGTTCCTGCCGGGTGCGGGGCGCTCGCTCGCCGACTGCTGCGCCGCGTTCGACATCCCGCTGGAGAACGCTCACCGAGCGGTCGTCGATGCGACCGCCACGGGCCGCCTGCTTGCGGAGTACATCGCCGTCTCCGGTGGTCGCGACCGCTGGGACGATCACCTGAGAGAGGCACTCGCCTACGGTTGGCCTCCCGTTCCGCGGAGGCGCACACTGTGGACGCCCCGACCCGCGACCGCCGTGGCTCCCGCCTCCTTCCTGGAGCGCGTCGTCCAGCGGATGCCCGACCACTCCGGACCCGTGGAGCACGGCGAGTACCTCGCACTCCTGGACCGCTGCCTCCTGGACCGCGTCATCTCGGCGCACGAGGAGCGCGAACTGGTCACCGCGGCCGACGACCTCGGAATCGGTCGTGCGGTCGTGCGCGTCCTCCACGACCGCTACTTCGACGACCTGACCGCGGTCGCCTGGTCGGACGGCGTCCTCGCCGACGACGAGCTGATGGACCTCGCGACTGTCGCCGATCTGCTCGGCATCGATCACGAGCGGCTCGTCGCGGCCACGGAGCCGCGGGACGCCGTCGAACAGCCCGCGCCCGTCGTCGACCGCTTCTCGCTCGAGCCGGGCGACCTCGTCGTCCTGACCGGGGAGATGCGCCGGACCCGCCAGGAGTGGACGACCGTCCTCGAGGACTGCGGGCTGATCGCCCACCCCGCAGTGACGAAGAAGGTCAAGCTGGTCGTCGCCGCCGATCCCGACTCCCTGTCCGGCAAGGCGAGGAAGGCCCGCGACTACGGGATCCCCGTCGTGAGCGAGGACGGCCTCGCCGCCCTCCTGCGCGCATGAGCACCGCACTGATCACCGGCGCGTCCTCCGGCATCGGCCTCGCCTTCGCCCGGGCGTTCGCGCGCCGCGGCTGGAGCCTCGTCCTCGTCGCCCGCAGCGAGCAGCGCCTCCAGGAGGCGGCGGCCGGACTGCGCGGCCTCGGCGCCGCGGCGGTCGAGGTCCTGCCCGCGAACCTCGGCGACCGCGAGCAGGTCGAGCGCGTGCGCGCGCGGCTCGTCGATCCGGCCCGTCCGGTCCGCGTCCTCGTCAACAACGCCGGCTTCGGGATCGACGGGACCTTCGCCGAGCCGGACGTCGCCGCCCAGGACCACGCCTTCGAGGTGATGGTGCGCTCGGTCGCCGTGCTCTCGGGTGCGGCGGCGGAGGCGATGACCGCCCGCGGCCGCGGCGCGATCCTCACGGTGTCGAGCGTCGCGGGCTTCGTGCACCTCGGCCCCTACTCCGCGGTGAAGGCGTGGGCGACCGCCTTCGCGCAGTCGCTGGCCGTCGAGCTGCGCGGCACCGGCGTCCGCTCGGCCGCGCTCTGCCCGGGCTGGGTGCGCACCGAGTTCCACGAGCGGGCGGCGATGGACACCTCCTCCATCCCCTCCTTCCTCTGGCTCGATGCGGACGCAGTGGTGGAGGAGTTCCTCCGCGACGTCGCGCGCGGTTCCGTCGTCTCGGTGCCGTCGGTGCGCTTCGGAGTCCCGATGGCCGTGGTGCGGCACCTGCCCGGACCGCTCGTGCGGCGGCTGTCGGCGGCGGTCTCGGCGCGGCGCTGAGGCTCCGCTCAGGTCCGGCTCAGGCGACCCTTTTCCCGGCGTTCCCCCACGCCGCGTTCCGTACACTTGACGTTCGTGGTTGCCGATCAGATCCATCTCGTGCGGCACGGCGAGGTGTTCAACCCCGACCGGGTCCTCTACGGACGACTCCCGAACTTCCGGCTCTCGGATCTGGGCCACCGCATGGCCCGCTCCGCCGCCGACGACCTGCTCGAGCGCCGGCGCCACGTCACGGCGCTGATCGCGTCGCCGCTCCAGCGCACGCAGGAGTCCGCGCAGCCGATCTCGCAGGCGTTCGAGCTCGAGATCCGCACCGATGAGCGGGTGATCGAGCCGAGCAACCGCTTCGAGGGGAAGTCCCTCGCCGCGCGCACCTCCGCCTTGCGGAACCCCAAGCACTGGCCGTGGCTCCGCAATCCCTTCGAGCCCAGCTGGGGCGAGCCGTACCTCTCCATCTCGGCGCGGATGTACGCGGCGATCGAGTCGGCGTGGCAGGGCACCGAGGAGGGCGACGCCGCGATCGTCAGCCATCAGCTCCCCATCTGGACGGTCCACCGCGCCCTCGCCGGCGAGCGCCTCTTCCACGATCCGCGCAAGCGCCGCTGCGCCCTCTCGAGCATCACGACCCTCGAGCGGCGCGGCGACGGATTCGTCGAGGTCGGCTACTCCGACCCGGCCGCCGGCCTGCAGGGCCTGGCCACCGACGTGGGAGCGGTCTGATGCGCCGGACGGGGCGGCTCCGCGCCGCGGGCGTCCTCGCGCTGGCCGCCGCGCTCGCGCTGACGGGCTGCTCCGAGGATCCGCTCGCCGACCAGTACCGCAACGGCAGCAACAAGGGCTACATCTCGGGGGACGGCACCGTCACCGAGATCGCCGCCGCCGACCGGGACGACCCCATCGTCTTCTCCGGCACCGACGAGACCGGCGCCACCATCGACTCCGCCGACCTCGCCGGGCAGGTCGTCGTCGTCAACTTCTGGTACGCCAGCTGCGCCCCGTGCCGCGCCGAGGCCGCTGACCTCGAGACGGTGAACACGGAGTTCGCCGACAAGGGCGTGTCGTTCGTCGGCGTCAACGTGCGCGATCAGGCCCCCACCGCGGCCGCCTTCGCCGAGACCTTCGGGCTCGGCTACCCCTCCATCGTCGACACCGACTCGTCGGTGCAGCTCGCCTTCACCGGCACCGTCCCGCCGAACGCCGTGCCCACGACGCTCGTCCTCGACAGGGAGGGGCGCGTCGCGTCGCGCATCCTCGGCCAGCTCCAGGAGGCGTCGATCCTCTCGACCCTCGTGGGCGACACGCTCGCCGAGGGGCAGTAGCGGCGTGGGCGACATCGTCGTCAGCGGTCAGCTCCTGCTGGCCGTGCCGATCGCGCTCCTGGCCGGGCTCGTGTCCTTCGCGTCGCCCTGCGTGCTCCCGCTGGTGCCCGGCTACCTCGCCTACGTCGGCGGATTCACCGACGCCGACGAGCGTGCGGCCCGCGGACGCCGCCGGGTCGTGCTGGGCGTCCTCCTCTTCGTGCTCGGATTCTCGCTGGTGTTCGTCCTCTACGGTGCGGCGGCGGGCACGGTCGGATTCTGGCTGCGCCAGTACACCGACCTGATCACCCGCGTCCTCGGGCTCGTCGTGATCGCGATGGGGCTCGTCTTCATCGGCCAGTTCTCGTTCCTCCAGCGCACGCTCCGGCCCGGGATCCGTCCCGCCACCGGGCTGATCGGAGCGCCGCTGCTCGGCATCGTCTTCGGCGTCGGCTGGACGCCCTGCCTCGGCCCGACGCTGAGCTCGATCCTCGCCCTCAGCTACGGCGTGGGCTCGCCCTGGCGCGGCGCCCTCCTCGCCCTGGTCTACTGCCTCGGACTCGGCATCCCCTTCCTCCTCGTCGCCTTCGGCTTCAGCTGGGTGACCAGCACGCTCGCCTTCGTGAAGCGCCACATCCGCGTGGTCAACATCCTCGGCGGCGCCGCCCTCGTCCTGATCGGAGTCCTGATGGTCACGGGCATCTGGAACACCCTCGTCTACGGATCCCTCTCGGCGGTGATCGATGGCTTCCAGCCGGCGATCTGAGCCCGAGGAGAGCACGCGCCGCCCCGACGAGGCCGCGCAGCGGAGGACGGACGCCTCCTTCCGCCCCGCCGACCACTACGACTCCGACGGCACCGTCACCCAGCCGGCGCTCGGGTTCACCGGCTGGCTCCGCTGGATGTGGCGCCAGCTCACCAGCATGCGCACGGCGCTGTTCCTGCTGCTGCTGCTGGCGATCGCGGCGGTCCCCGGATCGCTCGTGCCGCAGCGCTCCTCCGACCCCAACGGCGTGACCCAGTACTTCGTCGACAACCCCGACCTCGCGCCCCTGCTCGACAGGGTGCAGGCGTTCGACACCTACACCTCCGCCTGGTTCTCGAGCATCTACCTGCTGCTGTTCATCTCCCTGATCGGCTGCATCGTCCCGCGCACGCGCCACCACTTCCAGGCGATGCGGTCGCGCCCGCCGCGCACCCCCGCGCGCCTGCAGCGCCTCGCCGGCTACACCGTCCGCGAGGTCGAGGGCGCGACGGAGGAGGAGGCCGTCGCCTCCGCCCACTCCGTCCTGCGCCGGGCGGGCTACCGCGTCGAGCGCTACGACGACCCGCGCGGCCGCTGGTCGAGCGTCTCGGCCGAGCGCGGCTACCTCCGCGAGACCGGCAACCTGGTCTTCCACTCCGCCCTGGTCGGCATCCTCGTCGCCGTCGGAGTGGGGGGCGGGTTCGGCTACAGCGGGCAGCGCGTGCTGGTCGAGGGCTCCCAGGGGTTCGCGAACAACCTCGCGGCCTACGACTCCTTCAACCCCGGCCGCTTCTTCGACAGCAGCCAGCTCGACCCGTACCAGCTGACCCTCGACAGCCTCGACGTGAAGTACGAGGAGCAGAACCAGTCGGCGCTCGGCCAGCCCGTCGACTTCACCGCGAACGTCACGACCTCCGAGCGCGGCGGGGGCACCGAGGACCGCACGATCAAGGTCAACGACCCGCTCGCGATCGGCGGCACGAACGTCTACCTCCTCGGCAACGGCTACGCCCCGACGATCACGGTCCGCGACCCCTCCGGCCGGGCGATCTTCACCGACTCGGTGCCGTTCCTCCCGCAGGACGCGAACCTGACCTCCGTCGGCGTCGTGAAGGTGCCGGACGGGCTCTCGGAGCAGCTGGGCCTCACCGGCTTCTTCTACCCGACGCAGGACACGCTGGCCTCCGGGGCGTCGACCTCGATCTTCCCCGACCTGCAGTACCCCGTGCTCTCGCTGAACGTCTTCGCGGGCGACCTCGGCCTCGACGGGGGAGTGCCCACATCCGTCTACGTGCTCAACACCGACTCGCTGACCCGGCTCACCGGCGGCACCACCGGCGTCGCGCCGATCACCCTCAAGCCCGGCGACACGGCCGAGCTCCCGAACGGGCTCGGCAGCGTGACCTTCGACAACACGGGCGCCGACCCGACGCGGATCGGCACCGACAGCGTCAAGCGCTTCGCCTCGTTCGACATCCACCACGACGCGACCCAGGGCTGGGTGCTGCTCTTCGCGATCCTCGTGCTCGCCGGACTCCTCACCTCGCTGTTCGTCCCGCGGCGCCGCGTGTGGGTGAAGGCGACCGCCCAGGACGACGGCGGCCTCCTCCTCGAGTACGCGGGACTCGCCCGCGGCGAGGACCCCCAGCTGGTGCGCGCCGTGCGGACGATCGCCGACCGGCACGCCCCGCTCGACTGACCCGGCTCCCGGACGCGCCGGAGACCCCTCCACAGGCGCCGCCCGGCTGGGCAGGGGCCGAGTCTGTGCAAGCGCGAAGGGGCGGGCGGGGCGGCGAGCGATTACCCTGAGGAGGTGATCGCGACCCTCTCGCAGTACTCGGTGCTGTGCCTCTCCTCCGCCATGGGCATCTACGCCATGGCGTTCGTCTTCTTCGCGATCGACCTCGCCCGCCGCGCCTCCCTGGCCGACGGCGAGTCGATCGAGGTCGTGCAGGAGGCGGAGCGCGTCGCCTCCGCGGCCGCCGCCGACCGCGCGGCCAGCGGCAAGGCCACCGTCGCCGCCGCAGGCTCCGGACGCACCGCGACTCTCTCCCGCATCGGCAGCCGCGTCGAGGACGAGGTCTACCGCGCCCCCGCCCGCTCGAAGACCATGCGCATCGGGTTCTCGCTCACGCTCCTCGGCTTCGTGCTCCACCTCGGCGCGACCGTCCTCCGCGGTGTCGCCGCCGGCCGCGTCCCCTGGGCGAACATGTACGAGTTCTCGATGACCGGGACGCTCATCATCATCGGCGTCTTCCTCGCCGTCCAGCTGCGCTGGGACCTCCGCTTCCTCGGAGCGTTCATCACCGGCCTCGTCCTGGTGCTCCTCGGCATCGCGACCGTCAACTACTACGTCGCCGTCGTCCCGCTCCCGCCGGCACTCCAGTCCTACTGGCTGGTCATCCACGTGCTCGTCGCGATCCTCGGCACCGCGTTCTTCGCCCTCGGCTTCGCGCTCTCGGTCACCCAGCTCCTCCAGGCCCGCCGCGAATCCTCCGGTGACAGCCCCCGCTCGGTCCTCCGCTTCCTGCGCACCCTGCCCAGCTCCCTCACCCTCGAGAACCTCGCCTACCGCGTCACGATCCTCGGCTTCATCCTCTGGACCTTCACGCTCATCGCCGGCGCCGTCTGGGCCGAGAAGGCCTGGGGCCGCTACTGGGGCTGGGACACCAAGGAGGTCTGGACCTTCATCATCTGGACCATCTACGCCGGCTACATCCACGCCCGCGCCACCCGCGGCTGGCGCGGCACCCCCTCCGCCTGGCTCGCCATCGTCGGCTTCGCCGCCGTCATGTTCAACTTCGGCGTCGTCAACGTGTTCTTCAAGGGACTCCACGCCTACTCCGGCCTCGACACCGGCATGTGATCGGCGGGGCCTGG
>NZ_PSVU01000118.1:0-941 GCF_002932515.1 Rathayibacter sp. AY1D5 | reverse complement strand
GGCGGGACCGGGCACATGTTCTGGGACGGCCTGGGCGCCGACCCTCACGGCTTCGGCGGAGCAGGCGCGCGGGCCTCGGGCGACGTCTACGCCAGCGGCGGACAGGGCGGCGCCGGATCGGCGGGCGGCGGCGGAGGCGGAGCGGGCGGCGGCGAGTTCATCTACACCAACCTGGGAGCAGCCGGCGGCGGAGGCGGAGGCGGAGGGAGCTGGCCGATCGCCGATCCCGGACTCAGCCCCTACAAGGTCGGCGACGCACTGGTCGCCTGGCTCCCCGACGCCACCATGACGGTGAGCGCGTCGACGACCGCGATCGACGTCCCCACGACCCTCACCGCCACTCTCTCGAAGAACTCGTACCGGGACGTCGACACCGGCTACACGAGGAAGCCGGACCAGATCGGCGGAGGATCGATCTCGTTCACCGAGTTCACCGGCCAGACGCAGCGACCGCTCGGCACCGTCACGCTGACCGGTGCGGAGACGTCCGAGACCGTGAGCATCGAGGTCCCGGAGGGATTCGCGCGCGGGAGCCACGAGATCCGCGCGCTCTACACCGGATTCAACGGGTACAACCGGGATCCCGTCGTCTACGCACGGACACCGATCACGCGCTCGACCTTCACCCTCACCGCGCAGACCGGGCAGACGATCGCGTTCCCGGAGCTGACCGGCCTCGACACCGACGGTCGGGACCTCGTCCTGCAGGCCACCGCGTCCTCGGGTCTGCCGGTGACCTACGTCAGCACCACTCCTGACGTGTGCACGGTGACCGCGGGACGCGCGGTCGGCCGGGTCGGCGGGCTCTGCTCCATCACCGCCTCCCAGGCCGGGGGCACGGGCTGGACCGCGGCTCCGGACGTCGTCCGCACCAGGACTCTCTCGCCCAGGTCCCAGTCGGTCGCGTTCGCTCTGGCGGGCTACGCGTACTCGACCGGCTC
>NZ_PSVU01000117.1:0-966 GCF_002932515.1 Rathayibacter sp. AY1D5 | reverse complement strand
GAGGTCGCCGTGGACGCGCGCTGCGAGCGCTGCTCCGGACCGCACGGCCGCCCGGTGCTCCGCGGCGAGCACCCGGCGCTGGAGCGGATGCGGATCAGCATCGCGCACTGCGACGGCGCGGTGGTCGCGGCGCTGGCGACCGGACGCGACATCGGGATCGACGCGGTGCGCGCCCGCAGCGTCCGCGACCGCGTGGCGTCCGGGGCGACGACGGCGGAGCAGGTGCTCGCCGATCTGCGCTCGCAGGCGGTCGCGAAGGCCGACGGGCGCGGGACGTCGAGCGACGAGCCCGTCCGCTTCCGCACCAGGGAGGGCGCGACCGAGGCCTGGATCGAGGGCTCGAGCCGCTACTTCGCCGTCTCTGAGCCGACGGTCCACTCCGCGCTCGTCGTGGCGGTCGCGGTCGCTCAGGAGTGACCGCGGGGCGCGGTCCCCGGCCGTTGCGCTGGTCCGCGCCTAGGAGAACAGCGACAGCGTGATCGTCGAGCGGTAGGAGCCGGCCTCGACGTCCGGCTCGGCCAGCAGCCGCAGCTCGGCGTCGGCGCTCCAGGTGCCGGCCCCGCCGGCGGCTCCGAGCAGCAGCGCGTCCCGCAGGCCCGCGCCGCCCTCGAGGGAGGAGGCGACCGGATCGCCCGCGATGGCGCCGGTGCCGGTGATCAGGCGCGGGGTCCAGCCGAGGTGGTCGGCTCCGATCGAGGCGCTCGGGCTGGTGAGGGCGCTCGCCGAGGCGAGGACGTACCAGTCGTTCTGCGCGCCGACGCGCGAGTCGGTGACGGTGACCGTGGGCAGCCCGCCCGTGAACCGGCGCTGGAGGGCGGTGGAGCCCGACTCGGCGAGGTCGACGGCGTCGGCGGCGACGGAGAGCGAGAGGGAGCCGGGCTGCGCGGGAGGGGTGATGTCGACGTCGACGTCCACTCCGTCGAGGTCGTGGAGCAGGGGCGGCGTGCGGGCCGGGTCCTCGCCGGT
>NZ_PSVU01000116.1:0-1045 GCF_002932515.1 Rathayibacter sp. AY1D5 | reverse complement strand
GACGTGCTGGTAGGGGCCGTAGTTGTTGGAGCAGTTGGAGATCGTGGCGCGCACGCCGAAGGAGCGCACCCAGGCGCGCACGAGGAGGTCGCTGGCGGCCTTGGTCGAGGAGTAGGGGCTGGAGGGGTTGTAGGGGGTGTGCTCGGTGAAGCGCGCGGGGTCCTCGAGCTCGAGGTCGCCGTACACCTCGTCCGTCGAGATGTGGTGGTACCGCACGTCGTGAGCGCGCACCGCCTGCAGGAGCGCGAAGGTGCCGATGACGTTCGTCGCGAGGAAGGGCGTCGGGTCGTGCAGGGAGTTGTCGTTGTGCGACTCCGCGGCGAAATGGACCACCAGATCCGCGTCGGCGACCAGCCGGTCCACCAGCTCGGCGTCGGCGACGTCGCCCTCGACCAGCCGCACTCGGTCGGCGACGGGGGCGAGGGAGTCGCGGCTGCCCGCGTAGGTGAGCTTGTCGAGCACGGTGATCCGCGCGTCGGGACGCTCGCGCAGGGTGAGGTGGACGAAGTTGCTGCCGATGAAGCCGGCACCGCCGGTGACGAGGATCCGCACGGGTTCTCCTGGAGGTCGGGAAGGTCGGGGGAGGCCGGGCTCAGCGGCCCGCGTTCACGCCTTCGAGGCTGAGCAGGCGGTGGAGGTAGGCGCCGTATCCGCTCTTGACCAGCGGTGCGGCGAGCTCGGCGAGGCGGGCGTCGTCGATCCAGGAGTTGCGCCAGGCGATCTCCTCGATGCAGCCGATCTTGAATCCCTGCCTCTGCTCGATCACGCGCACGAACTCGGTCGCCTCGATCATGGAATCGAAGGTCCCGGTGTCGAGCCAGGCCGTTCCCCGGTCGAGGACCTGAACGTTCAGCCGCCCCGCCTCGAGGTAGCGCTCGTTGATCGTCGAGATCTCGAGCTCGCCGCGGGCCGAGGGCGTGATCGTCTTCGCGATCGCCACGACGTCGTTGTCGTAGAAGTAGAGGCCGGGCACGGCGTAGTTGCTCCGCGGCTGCTCGGGCTTCTCCTCGATGGAGACGGCTCGGAAGTGCTCGTCGAACTCGAC
>NZ_PSVU01000115.1:0-1088 GCF_002932515.1 Rathayibacter sp. AY1D5 | reverse complement strand
CGAACGAGGACGGGATGCAGAGCCAGTTGCGCCGGATCGCCGAGCGCGACGTCGACCTCTCAGGTCTGGCACGCAACGGGTGGGCGCTGGCACACACCGCCACGATCCCCGGCCCCGAGGGCGTCATGTTCGTGGACACCCTCACCCGCACCGAATCCTGACCCGCACCACCACCGAGGAGCAAACGCCATGTCCGACACCATCACCACCAGTCCCGCGGCCGAGGAGCCGACCCTCCTTGACGCGGTGGCCGAGTTCGCGTCCGTGTTCTCCCACGGAGACACCGCCGACGAGTTGGCCGTGCGACTCAGCTGCGCCGAGGTCGACGCGCTGGCCGGACTCCTGCGAGCATTCGGACGAGATGAGGCCGCGGACCTGTGGATCGCGGAGCACGCGAGCGACGACGACGAGGGCGACGCCCACACCCCGGAAGGAACTCACCGATGAGCGAGCAGCAGCAGACCACGCCCGACCCGGCGGCGACCTACCAGGCGGCCGTGGAGACCTCCGCGGCCACGCTCTCCGACCCCGCAGTCACGGAAGCGATCGCCCCGACGCTGCCGTGCTGGCGCGCGACGGGCATCATCGACCTCCTCACCCAGGCCGGACACACCGACGCCGCCCAGAAGTAGGCCGAGCTGCACGCCTGGTCCCCGGTCAACGACGAGCACGACCCGCATCGCGGCGGCCGGTGGGACGACTGATGCTCACCGTCTACTCGAAGCCGTCATGTGTGCAGTGCACCATGACCTACCGGGTGCTCGAGAAGAAGGGCATCGAGTACACCACCGTCGACATCACCACCAACCCCGCAGCGCTCGCGTACGTCACGGAGGAGCTGGGCTACTCCGCCGCCCCCGTGGTCGTCGCGAGCGACCAGGATCACTGGTCGGGCTTTCGCCCCGACCTCATCGAGAAGCACGCCGCATGACCGGCCCGAACGTCACCGGCGACGACTACCGGGCCGGGTACCTCGCCGGACAGGCCGACCGGCAAGGCGAAGTCGACTGGCTGGAGAACGAGGCCGACCGGCTCTACCGCCTCGCCTACGGCGACGAGCGCCGCGTCCCCGCCCTCACCGTCACGCG
>NZ_PSVU01000114.1:0-1236 GCF_002932515.1 Rathayibacter sp. AY1D5 | reverse complement strand
GAGGGGATCGATCCCGAGCGTCTCGGCGGCAAGCTCGCGCACGAGGACCCGGCCGAGGAGGAAGCCGTCCCGGACCTCGCGTCGACTCGTCGCCTCGTAGCGCAGGCGCTCGGCGAGGGTGAGCAGGCGCAGCATCCGGTGGCGGGCGGAGTCGAGGACCTCGGGCCGCGCCCAGCGCAGCTGCACGTCGTCGGTGGCGAGGAGGGGGAGTCCGGTCATGCCCCGGACGCTACGCACGCCAGGCGACATCGGCGTGACGGGAGGGTGGCCGGAGGGAGACGGGCCGCTGTTGACTGGGAGGCGTGCAGACCTTCCTCCCCTACCCCGACTTCTACCGCAGCGTCCGCGCCCTCGACGGCAAGCGGCTCGGCAAGCAGCGCGTCGAGACGCTGCAGGTCATGCGGGCGCTGACCGTCCCGGGGTACGGCTGGCAGAACCACCCCGTCACGCGGATGTGGCGGGGCTACCGACCGGCGCTGATGACCTACCAGCGCGAGACCTGCGCGGAGTGGACGGAGCGCGGCTTCGCCGACACGTGCCTCGTGAAGACCGAGGAGGCCCTCGCCGCCACCCCGGAGGATCTCGCCGCCTACCTGACCGGCGACTACGCGCTCCCGCCGTGGTTCGGCGACGAGCGGCTGCACCTCTCGCACCGCTCGAAGCTCGTGGTCAAGGACGAGGACCACTACGGCCCGCTGTTCCCCGGCACGCCGCCGGGGCTCGACTACCTCTGGCCCGTCGGCGCCTGAGCTCAGGCCGCGGGCGGGCGGAGGAACGGGATCGCGATGCGCGGACGGAACACCTCGCGCTGGTTCGCCTTCACCAGTCCGCAGATGATCAGCACGAAGTGCACCAGCCAGAGCACGGCGAACAGCGTGATCGGGATGCCGATCGGATAGAAGTCCTTCGCGAGCGGGGTGTCGGAGGCGGCGAAGAGCAGCACGACGTGCGCGCCGAGCGTCACGACCCCGATCAGGATCACCGTCAGACCCCAGTTCGCCGCGTTCCGCGCGTTCTCGGCGGCGAGCCCGCCCTTCCTCCGGGCGGACGGGTACACGGAGGCCATGACGATGCCGCCCACGATCAGGCTGAGGAACGGGATCCCGATGAACGCGAGGAAGCCGAGAGCGTACGAGAGGGCGCCCGTGGGCGGTGCGGGGACGGCCTGCGGAGGAGCGACCGGAGCGGCCTCCGGGGTCGTCGCGTCGGCCGGTCGAGGGTCGGAGGAGGGGCTCG
>NZ_PSVU01000113.1:0-1252 GCF_002932515.1 Rathayibacter sp. AY1D5 | reverse complement strand
GGCGTCCCAGACCGGGTCGGCGAGCCCGACGTCCTCGCCCGTGAGCAGAGCGACGCGGGTCCCGTCGACGACGAGGTGGGCGAGGCCGGGGTGGCCGTGGACCACGACCGCGGCCGGCGAGGCGACGACCGCCTCCGCCCAGTCGGCGAGCTCGAGGAGACCGCCGGCGCCGAGCTCCTCGGCGGCGGGCGCCCAGCCACCGGCGAGCCAGCCGCGGGCGCGCTGCAGCGGACGCGGAGGGAGCGGCTCCCCGGCGGGCCGGGCGCCGTGGAGCGCGTCCAGCGCGCCCTTCCACTCGCGGCCGACGGAGACGAGCGCCTCCTCCGACAGCTCGTGGAGGAGCGCGGGCAGCAGGGCGCGGGCGGTGGTGCGGTAGCGGCGGATCGACGGGTCGGCGCCTCCCGGCACGATCCGGGGATCGGGCGCTGCGAGGCGGACGGGCACCGGCGAGAACGGCAGCGGCGCCTGCTCTCCGAGGCGGCGGGTCCAGACGGTGGTCCCGTCGGGTCCTTCCGAGAGCTCGGTGACGAGCAGCCCGGTGACGAGGGCCCGCGGAGGGGCGGTGGTGCTCACGCCGACCTCGCCTCCTCCGCCGCCGCCGGTGCCCTGCGCAGCGACTCCAGGTGGCGCAGCACCGCGGGGAACGCGGGCGGCACCCAGGCGAGCGCCGTGTCGCTGGACTCGCTCGGCCCGGGCACGGGGTCGATGACGGTGAAGTTGGCCGGCTCGCGCAGCAGCGCGAGGGTGGACTCGACGACCGGGTTGCCGAGCGCCCGCGGCGGCAGCGACGGAGCGATGCACACCGGCGCCTCCGTCGTGAGGGCCGCGAGCAGCGACGGGGAGTCGGTGATGCCGTGCGCGAGGCGCGAGGCGTAGTCGAGGGTGGCCGGGTAGATCAGGATGAGGTCGGCCCACTCGGCGAGGTCGACGTGGGCGACGACGATCTCGTCGTCCCAGCGGTCGTCCTGGATCCGGCCGCGCAGTCGCGACTCCAGGTTGTGCCGGGTGGTGAAGCGGTAGGCCGAGTCGCGGACGAGCACGCGGAACTCGGTCGCCGGAGCGGCGGCGCGCGCCCACTGGATCCAGTAGGGCATGACCTGGGTCATGGCGGAGCCGGTCAGGACGAGGGCCACCCGGGAGTAGCCGAAGCGGCCGAGCGAGAGGTCGGAGAGTGCGGCGCTCTGCGCACCGGGCGGGGTGGTCATGGCGGTCTCCTCAGAGGGCGGCGGGCGGGAGGGCGGATCGGGTCGCG
>NZ_PSVU01000112.1:0-1298 GCF_002932515.1 Rathayibacter sp. AY1D5 | reverse complement strand
GCCGAGAAGTCCGCGGAGCGGAAGGTGCTCATCGCCAACAACAAGGCGTGGAACGCGGCCGAGAAGGTGCGCCGCGAGTGGATCGCGACGTTCCTCGCCCGCAAGACCCTCCCCAAGGACGCGGATCGCATCATCGCCCTCGGTCTCACCGCTCACCGGTTCGCGGTGTCCTCCGGGATGACGGGCGGCAGCGACCTCGCGCACACGCTGCTGCGCATCGAGCGCCCCTCCGGCTACCGCGCGGACGCTCTCGCGGCGCTGATCGAGGGGAACCCCGCGAAGGCCCGCCTGGTCGCGCTGGCCGTCGTGCTCGAAGGTCAGGAGGCGCACACGAGCAAGGAGTCCTGGCGCCGCGGCGACGAGCGCACGGCCGAGCACTTCCGCCAGCTCGCGGCCTGGGGATACGCGCTCCCCCCGGTCGAGCAGGTCGTCACCGGCGACAGCACCCCCGCCGACGCCGCAGGACTCAGCTAGCCCACCCAGCGGGGACCGGCTCGCACCGGTCCCCGCCCCTCCTCTTCTCCCACTGCTGCACAGGAAGGCCCCACCATGACCACCACGACCACCGCACCCCGCCCCGCCCACCGCTTCGACCCGTACCAGGAGTGATCGACCTCGAAATCGGATCGCGCCGCTCCCAACTCGGCGCCCGCGGTCAGCCGAAGCACCGGCATCGCCTGCACGATCCACCTCACCCGGAAAGGGGACTTAGTTAGACCGTCTAGAAAATCTAGGCTGTGACCGCTCGATCGGCGATCCCTGGCTGCTGGTCGTTCGAGGTTGGCGCGCGTTCGGCCAACCGGCAGCGAGGGGTGCACCGACCCGAACGGTTGCACCCCTCGCTGTAATTGTGAAGCCACCAGAGCCCGTTGACGAGAGGGCCCGGAGGCGCCGAGACATTTTCGAGGGTCGATGCCGGTGAGGGTCAGGCGAAAGCGCTGCCCGCCAGCGGATGCGCGAGCAGGATCCCCGCGATGAGGACGAGTGCGGCGCTCGGCAGCACGAACTCGACGGGGCGTTTTCCGTGGCGGCTCAGCGCGGAGGGCGCCAGATGGATGAGCACGCCGACCGTGAGCAGGGCGGCGCACGTGAGAAGACCCCACCCGCCGATGAAGAGCAGACTGACTCCCGGGCCACCCGACTCGGGGATCCCGTACCAGACGGCGTCCGCGATCCAGAGTGTCGCGGCGGCGACGCCGGTTGACGCGAGAGCGACCCAGGACACAACGGAGCTAGAGCCGGTCGAGGTCGATCTCCTGGTGTCCACCTGCCGAACGCTAGGGCAGCCGACGGCGCTG
>NZ_PSVU01000111.1:0-1517 GCF_002932515.1 Rathayibacter sp. AY1D5 | reverse complement strand
CGTGCCCCGCAATCCGAGCACGTCCGCCTCCGTCGGGCCCGTCGTCGCCGAGCTGATCGCCGACGTCCGAGAACGCGGCGCGGAAGCGCTCCTCGACCAGGCGGAGCGGCTGGACGGCGTGCGCCCCCCGCACCTCCGCGTGCCCGCCGAGCAGATCGCCGAGGCGCTCGACCGCCTCGACCCCGCCATCCGCAGCGCACTCGAGGAGGCGATCGCGCGCGTCCGCCGCGCCAGCGCCGCGCAGATCCCCCCGCCCCGCACCACCGAGCTCGACGACGGCGCCACGGTCACCCAGCGCTGGCAGCCCGTCGCCCGCGCCGGGCTGTACGTCCCCGGCGGCAAGGCGGTCTACCCGTCGAGCGTCGTCATGAACGCCGTGCCCGCGCAAGCCGCCGGAGTCGCCTCCATCGCCCTGGTCTCGCCGCCGCAGAAGGCGTTCGGCGGCTCCGTCCACCCCACGATCCTCGCGGCGGCCGCTCTGCTCGGCATCGACGAGGTCTACGCGGTCGGAGGCGCCGGAGCCGTCGCCGCACTGGCCTACGGCGTCGACTCGATCGGGCTGGACCCCGTCAGCATCATCACCGGGCCGGGCAACGTCTGGGTCACCACCGCGAAGCGCCAGGTGCTCGGGCAGGTCGGCATCGACTCCGAGGCGGGCCCGACCGAGATCCTCGTGATCGCCGACGACTCCGCCGACCCGCGCCTGGTCGCCGCCGACCTGGTCAGCCAGGCCGAGCACGACGAGGCCGCCTCCGCGGTCCTGGTCACCGACAGCGCCGAGCTCGCCGCCGCCGTCGAGCGCGAGGTCGCCGCCCAGGCCGCCGCCACCCACCACGCGGAGCGCGTGGCCATCGCACTCGACGGCCCGCAGTCCGCGCTCGTGATCGTCGACGACCTCGAGCTCGCCTGCGCGTTCAGCGACGCCTACGGCCCCGAGCACCTCGAGCTGCACACGGCCGACCCCGTCGCGACGGCCGAGCGGATCCACGACGCCGGCGCGATCTTCCTCGGCCCGACCACCCCGGTGAGCCTGGGCGACTACCTCGCCGGCTCCAACCACGTGCTCCCGACGCTGGGGCAGGCGCGCTTCTCCTCCGGGCTCGGCGCCTACACCTTCCTCCGGCCGCAGCAGCTGATCTCGTACGACCGCGGTGCGCTCGAGCGCGTCGCCCCGCACATCCGCGCTCTCAGCGACGCCGAGGCGCTGCCCGCCCACGGCGACGCCGTCGACGCCCGCTTCGCCTGAGACCGAGAGGCCCTCGATGTTCTGCCCCTTCTGCCGGCACCCCGACTCCCGAGTGATCGACTCGCGCACGAGCGACGACGGCCTCTCGATCCGCCGCCGCCGGCAGTGCCCGTCGTGCGGTCGGCGCTTCTCGACGACCGAGACCGCGAGCCTCGTCGTGATCAAGCGCAGCGGAGTCGTGGAGCCGTTCAGCCGCGAGAAGATCGTCAGCGGCGTCCGGAAGGCCTGCCAGGGCCGGCCCGTCACCGACACCGATCTGGCCGTCCTCGCG
>NZ_PSVU01000110.1:0-1545 GCF_002932515.1 Rathayibacter sp. AY1D5 | reverse complement strand
GGCGGCGGCCAGCACGGTCACGGCGAGCGCCCCGACCAGCCAGAGCACGAGCACCAGGACCGCGTGCGCGACTCCGATGCTGCCGCCGGCGATCAGCGAGCGGAACGCCTCCACCGTCCAGGTCAGCGGCAGCACCCCGTGGATCGCCTGGAAGAAGGCGGGCGCGGTCTCGACCGGGTAGGTGCCTCCGGCCGAGGACAGCTGCAGCACGATCATCAGCAGCGCCAGGAACCGGCCCGGAGCGTCCAGCAGCGCGATCAGCGCCTGGTTGATCGCCACGAAGGTGAGGCTCGTGAGCACGGCGATCCCGATCAGCCCGGGCAGGTTCGACGCCTCGACGCCCACTCCGAAGCGGATGACGAGCGCGGCCAGGACGCCCTGGGCGACCGCCATCAGCGCGCCGGGCAGGTAGCTGCGCAGCGCGATGACCCAGGCGGGACGGCGCGCGGCGAGGAGGCGGGAGCTGAGCGGGGCGCTCATCAGGTAGAAGGCGAGCGCGCCGACCCAGAGCGCGAGGGCCATGAAGTAGGGGGCGAGGCCGTAGCCGTAGGACGGCACGCGGTTCATCCGCTCGGCGTCGATCCCGACCGGGGCGGCCGCGACGGTGCTGAGCTCCTGCGCCTGCTCGCCGGTGTAGGTGGGCACGTCGTCCGCGCCGTCCGAGAGCTTCGTGTCGAGGGTGCGCGATCCGGAGGCGAGCGAGTCGATCCCGTCGGCGAGGTCCTGCGAACCGGTGGCCGCGTCGGCCGAGCCGGTCGCGGCGGTCTCGGCGCCGTCCGCGAGGTCCGAGGCGCCCGTCGCGAGGGCGGCCGTCCCGGAGGCGAGGTCGGAGGCGCCGGCGGCCGCGGAGGCGATGCCGCTGGTGAGCGGGCCGATCGCGCCGGAGAGGGTGTCCACTCCGCCGGCGACCTGCGCGGCTCCGCCGTCGAGGGTCGCAGCTCCCTGGGCGAGGGCCTGCGCACCGGTCTGCAGCTTCTGGGCGCCGTCGGCGGCGGAGGTCGCCCCGGTGGCCAGAGCGGCGGTGCCGGTCGCGAGGTCGGCGGCTCCGCCCGAGACCGTGGCGGCACCGGCGGCGAGCGCCGTCAGTCCGCTGCCGTCGTCGCCGACGAGCGCGGTCGCACCGGAGGCGAGCGTCTGCGCGCCCGCGTCCGCCGAGGCGGCTCCGCCCGCGAGAGCGGCCGCACCCTGCTCGAGGGCGGTCAGCTCGGCCACGCGCTGGGCGTCGGACAGCGAGTCGTACCGCGAGAGCAGGGAGGCGAGGCCGGAGTCGACTCCGGTCGCTCCGGTGGCGAGTTGCGGAGTGGCGGTCGCGAGCGCTCCCGCGCCGGTCGCGAGCTGCTGGGCTCCTGCGAGGGCCTTCCCCGCTCCGTCGGAGAGGGAGGCGGACCCGGTGGCCAGCGCCTCGGCGCCGGACGCCGCCGAGGCCGCGCCGTCCTTCAGGGTCGACGTCCCCGCGGCGAGGTCGGTGGCGCCCGAGGCGAGCGACGCCGCTCCGCCGTCGAGCTGCTGGGCGCCGTCGGCGACCGTGCGGGCTCCCGTGTCGAG
>NZ_PSVU01000011.1:0-79678 GCF_002932515.1 Rathayibacter sp. AY1D5 | reverse complement strand
AGCAGGTCGTCGATCTGGCCCTTCGTCGGCTTGACGACGATCTCGGGATCGATCAGGCCGGTCGGGCGGATGATCTGCTCGACGATGCCGTCGGCGATGCCCATCTCGTAGCGGCCCGGAGTCGCCGAGAGGTAGACGGTCTGGCCGACGCGAGACTTGAACTCCTCCCACTTCAGGGGCCGGTTGTCCATCGCCGAGGGCAGGCGGAAGCCGTGCTCGACCAGCGTGCGCTTGCGGGAGGCGTCGCCCTCGTACATCGCACCGATCTGCGGCACCGTCACGTGCGACTCGTCGATCACGACGAGGAAGTCGTCCGGGAAGTAGTCGAGCAGGCAGTGCGGGGCCTCGCCCGACTCGCGGCCGTCGATGTGGCGGGAGTAGTTCTCGATGCCGGAGCAGAATCCGATCTGCTGCATCATCTCGAGATCGAAGGTCGTGCGCATCCGCAGGCGCTGCGCCTCGAGGAGCTTGTTCTGCTTCTCGAGGTCGGCCAGGCGCACCTCGAGCTCCTGCTGGATGGTGTCGATCGCACGGTGCATGACGTCCTGGCTGGCGACGTAGTGCGAGCCGGGGAAGACCGACACGGAGTCGAGCTTCCGGACGATGTCGCCGGTGAGCGGGTGGAGCGTGTAGAGCGCCTCGATCTCGTCGCCGAACATCTCGATCCGGATCGCGAGCTCTTCGTACATCGGGATGATCTCGATCGTGTCGCCCCGCACCCGGAAGGTGCCGCGGGCGAAGTCGACGTCGTTGCGCGCGTACTGCATCGACACGAACTTGCGGATGAGGCGGTCCCGGTCGACCCGCTGGCCGACCTGGAGCGCCACCATCGCCTCGAGGTACTGCTCGGGCTGGCCGAGGCCGTAGATGCACGAGACGGTCGACACCACGATCACGTCGCGGCGGCTCAGGAGCGAGTTCGTGGTGGAGTGGCGCAGCCGCTCGACCTCGGCGTTGACCGAGCTGTCCTTCTCGATGAAGGTGTCCGTCTGCGGGACGTAGGCCTCGGGCTGGTAGTAGTCGTAGTACGAGACGAAGTACTCGACGGCGTTGTTGGGGAACAGCTCGCGGAACTCGTTGGCGAGCTGCGCGGCGAGGGTCTTGTTGTGCGCGAGCACGAGCGTGGGGCGCTGCACGGCCTCGACGAGCCATGCCGTGGTCGCGGACTTGCCGGTTCCGGTGGCGCCCAGCAGGACGACATCGGTCTCGCCGGCGTTGATGCGGGCGCTCAGATCGGCGATCGCGCCGGGCTGGTCACCGCTCGGCTTGTACTCGCTGATGACCTCGAACGGGTGCACGGCACGGGTTGGCTCCATGGTTCGAAGCGTAGCCGCGACCACCGACACCGGACGGCGCGTGCGCTGGCGGCGAACGGGGGTGCGCTCCCCGACCGGGCCGCTCGGGCACGAGGGCGGGTGTCCGGGAGGGACCGTCAGCGGGCGAGCCGCTCCCACAGCGCGTCGGTCCGAGCGAGCGTCTCCTCCAGCGTGCCGGAGGAGTCGATCACGACGTCGGCGAGGGCGAGGCGCTCCTCGTCGCTCGCCTGCGACGAGACCCGCGCACGAGCCTCCTCCTCGGTCAGTCCCCGGAGGGCGACGAGACGCTCGATGCGGAGGTGCTGCGGCGCGTGCACGACGACCACCTCGTCGAACTCCCCCGCTCCACGGCCCTCGGCGAGGAGGGGGACGTCGTAGACGACCACCGCGGCCGGGTCCGCCTCGGCGGCCTCCGCGAACAGCCGCTGCGAGCGGAGCGTCACCGCCGGATGGGTGATCGCATTGAGGTCGGTGCGGGCCGCCGCGTCCGAGAAGACGATCGCGCCGAGCGCCGGGCGGTCGAGCGCGCCGTCCGCGCGGATCACGGACGGGCCGAAGCGCTCGGCGATCGCCGCCAGCGCCGGCTCCCCCGGCTCGACGACCTCGCGCGCGAGGACGTCGGCGTCGACCACCACCGCTCCGTGCTCGGCGAGACGGCGGGCGACGGTGGACTTGCCCGAGGCGATGCCTCCGGTGAGGGCGACGAGATGCACCCGGCCACCCTACCCAGCGCCGTCGCCCGGAACGCCGAACGGCCGGCCCCCGAGGGGACCGGCCGTTCGATGCGATGTGCTCGCGATCAGTTGTTCGAGGACAGCTTCTCGCGGAGCGCGGCGAGCGACTCGTCGTCGGCGAGGGTGCCGCCGGTGGTCGACTCGCTGGTGAAGCCGGCGCCGACCGAGACGCCCTCGGAGACGGTGGCCGCCTCCTCCTGCGACTTGGCCACCTGGGCCTTGTGGGCCTCCCAGCGCGCCTGAGCAGCGGCGTACTCCTGCTCCCAGGCCTCGCGCTGCGACTCGAAGCCCTCGCGCCACTCGTTGGTCTCGGGGTCGAAGCCCTCGGGGTACTTGTAGTTCCCCTGGTCGTCGTACTCCGTGGCCATGCCGTAGAGCGCCGGGTCGAACTCGGTGCCCTCGGGGTCGACGTTCTCGTTCGCCTGCTTGAGCGAGAGGGAGATGCGGCGACGGTCGAGGTCGATGTCGATGACCTTGACGAACACCTCTTCGCCGACCGACACGACCTGCTCGGCGAGCTCGACGTGCTTGCCCGACAGCTCGGAGATGTGGACGAGGCCCTCGATGCCGTCCGCGACGCGGACGAATGCACCGAACGGGACCAGCTTCGTGACCTTGCCCGGCGCGACCTGTCCGATCGCGTGGGTGCGGGCGAAGACCTGCCACGGGTCCTCCTGGGTCGCCTTGAGCGAGAGCGACACGCGCTCGCGGTCGAGGTCGACCTCGAGGATCTCGACGGTGACCTCCTGGCCCACCTCGACGACCTCGGAGGCGTGCTCGATGTGCTTCCAGGAGAGCTCGGAGACGTGGACGAGACCGTCGACCCCGCCGAGGTCGACGAACGCACCGAAGTTGACGATCGACGACACGACGCCCTTGCGGACCTGACCCTTGTGCAGGTTGTTCAGGAACGTGGTGCGGCTCTCGGACTGGGTCTGCTCGAGGAGCGCGCGACGCGACAGGACCACGTTGTTGCGGTTCTTGTCGAGCTCGAGGATCTTCGCTTCGATCTCCTGGCCGAGGTACGGCGTGAGGTCGCGGACGCGGCGCAGCTCGATGAGCGAGGCCGGGAGGAAGCCGCGGAGGCCGATGTCGACGATGAGACCGCCCTTGACGACCTCGATGACCGAGCCGGTGACGACGCCGTCCGACTCCTTGATCTTCTCGACGTCGCCCCACGCGCGCTCGTACTGCGCACGCTTCTTGGACAGGATCAGGCGACCCTCCTTGTCCTCCTTCTGGAGGACGAGGGCCTCGACGCTGTCGCCCACGTTGACGACCTCGGAGGGGTCGACGTCGTGCTTGATGGAGAGCTCGCGCGAGGGGATGACGCCCTCGGTCTTGTAGCCGACGTCGAGGAGGACCTCGTCGCGGTCGATCTTCACGACGGTGCCTTCGATGAGGTCTCCGTCGTTGAAGAACTTCAGAGTCTTTTCGACCGCGGCAAGAAAGTCTTCAGCAGACCCGATGTCGTTGATCGCGACCTGCTTGGTTGCCTTGTCGGTCGTTGCGGTTGTCATTAAGGGATGCTCCAGGATGGATGGGTCTCGGGCGGCGGCCGCCTGCGGGCCTCGCGGCTCGGCGGAGTGGTGACCACTGCGGTGGTGAGGGATGTGCCTCCGGCCCGGGAGCCGCGCTCGGCCGGCCGGAGGACCGGCCTTCCTCGCGCGCCGCGGGCACGGCGGCGCCACAGATGTGACACCCCAGCTTAGACGCCCCGGGAGGCGCACGGCAATCTCGCCGCGCCCGTCCAGGCGCGGGTTCCGGAGTCAGCCGGCGAGGGAGGAGCGGAGGGTGTCGAGACCGACGCCGCCGAGGTCGAGCGCCCTCCGGTGGAAGGCCGCGAGCGAGAACGCGGTGCCCTCGCGCGCCTCCGCCCCGTCGCGCAGCTGCTCCCAGATCCGCTGCCCGATCTTGTAGGACGGAGCCTGCCCCGGCCAGCCGAGGTACCGGTTCACCTCGAAGCGCACGAACGCGTCGTCCATGTTCACGTTGGCCCGCATGAAGTCGAGGGCCGACTCGGCGGTCCAGACGGTGCCGGAGCCCGGCATCGGCTTCTGGAGGTGCACGCCGATGTCCAGCACGACGCGCGCCGCGCGCATCCGCTGGCCGTCGAGCATGCCCAGGCGGTCGGCCGGGTCGTCGAGGTAGCCGAAGCGCTCCATCAGCCGCTCCGCGTAGAGCGCCCAGCCCTCGGCGTGGCCGGAGGTCCCGGCGAGCTGACGGCGCCAGGTGTTGAGGCGGGCGCGGTTGTGGACGGCCTGGCCGATCTGCAGGTGATGGCCCGGGACGCCCTCGTGGTAGACCGTGGTCAGCTCCCGCCAGGTGGCGAACTCGGTGACTCCGGCCGGGACCGACCACCACATCCGCCCCGGGCGCGAGAAGTCGTCGCTCGGACCGGTGTAGTAGATGCCGCCCTCCTGGGTCGGCGCGATCCTGCACTCGAGGCGGCGCACCTCCTCCGGGATGTCGAAGGCGGTGCCGGCGAGCTCGCGGACGGAGCGGTCGCTGGTCTCCTGCATCCAGGCCTGCAGAGCGTCGACGCCGTGCAGAGTGCGGGCCGGGTCCGCCTCGAGGTGGGCGATCGCCTCGGCGACGGAGGCGCCGGGCAGGATCTCGCGCGCGATCGCCTCCTGCTCGGACGTCATGCGGGCCAGCTCCTCGATCCCCCACTCGTAGGTCTCGTCGAGGTCGACGACAGCGCCGAGGAAGCGGCGGGAGTGCAGCGCGTACAGCTCCCGGCCGACGGCGTCCTGCTCGGCCGCGGCGGGGGCGAGCTCGCCCCGGAGGAACTGCGCGAGCGACCCGTAGGCGGCCGAGGCACGGCGGGCGCCGTCCTCCAGTCGCTGAGCGAGCGACGCGGGCAGGGATCCGGCGGCGGGAGCGGCCTCCGCGGCCAGCTCGGCGAAGAACCCGCGGGGAGCGGCGATCTTCCGCGCCTGCTCGGCGACGAGCTCGACCTGGCGGCGGGCGGGGACCACGCCCGTGCGCATCCCCTCGCGCAGGGTCTCCGCGTAGCCCTCGAGAGCGGCCGGCACGGCCAGCAGCCGCTCGGCGACCGCCTCCCAGTCGGCGACCTCGTCCGTCGGCATCAGGTCGAAGACGTCGCGCAGCTCCTGCGCCGGGGACGCGATCACGTTGAGGTCCCGCAGCGGCAGACCGGCGTCGTGCCCTTCCAGGGAGAGCCGGAGCTCGGCGCCGAGGTCGGCGACCGTGACGCGGTCGACGTCGTCCACGGGGTCGGCTGCCTCGAGCTCGGCGAGGGCCGAGGCGGTCGCCGCCCGGGCGCGCTCGAGACCGGCCGGCGAGTAGTCGCCCAGGCGGCCGTTCGCGCCGCTGCGTCCGATCGCGGTGCCGAGGGTGGGGTCGAGGTCGACGAGCGTGTCGACCCAGCGCTCGGCGACGGCGTCGACGGCGGTGGGCTCGCGGGGGGTGTCGGTGCTCATGCCTCCGAGCCTAGCCAGGCGCTGCGGCCGGCTCAGTGCGCGGCGACGTCCCAGTCGGACCCGTGGCCCACCTGCACCTCGAGCGGGACGCTCAGGTCGGCGGCTCCCGCCATCCGGCCGCGGACGATCGCCTCGAGCGGCTCCTCCTCGCCGGGGGCGACGTCGAAGATGAGCTCGTCGTGCACCTGGAGGAGCATCCGCGAGCTGAGCCCCTGCTCGTCGAGGTCGGCCTGCACGCCGATCATCGCCCGCTTCATGATGTCGGCGGCCGAGCCTTGGATCGGCGAGTTGAGCGCCGCCCGCTCGGCGTTGTCGCGGAGGACGCGGTTCGCGCTCTGCAGGTCGGGGAAGGGACGCCGGCGACCGAAGATCGTCTCGGTGTAGCCGGTCTCGCGGGCCTGCTCGACGACGCTGCGGAGGTAGTCGCGCACCGCGCCGAAGCGGACGAAGTAGTCGGTCATCAGCTGCTTCGCCTCGGCGCTCGAGATGCGCAGCTGCTTCGACAGGCCGAAGGCGCTCAGGCCGTAGGCGAGGCCGTACGACATCGCCTTGACCTTGTTGCGCATGGCCGAGGTGACGTCGCCCGGATCGACGCCGAAGATCCGCGATCCGACGAAGCGGTGCAGGTCCTCGCCGGAGTGGAAGGCCTCGATCAGCCCGGCGTCGCCGGAGAGGTGCGCCATGATCCGCATCTCGATCTGCGAGTAGTCGGCGGTGAGGAGGGTGCTCGCCTCCGCTCCGTGGACGAAGGCGGTGCGGATGCGGCGGCCCACCTCGCTGCGGACGGGGATGTTCTGCAGGTTCGGGTCGTTGGAGGAGATGCGGCCGGTGGCCGTGCCGGTCTGGTCGTAGCTGGTGTGGATCCGGCCGTCGGCGGTGACCGACTTCTCGAGCGTCTCGATGATCTGCTTGAGCTTGGTCGCGTCGCGGTGCTCGAGGAGCAGCCCGAGGAACGGGTGCGGGTGCGACTCCTGCAGGTCTGCGAGGGCGGAGGCGTCGGTGGTGTAGCCCGTCTTCGTGGCCCGGGTGCGCGGCATGTCGAGCTCCTCGAAGAGGACCTGCTGCAGCTGCTTGGGCGAGCCGAGGTTCATCTCGTGGCCGATCTCGGCGAACGCGCGGCTCGCGAGGTCGGCGGCCGAGACGGTCAGCTCGGCGCGGAGGCGCGCCAGCACGTCGGCGTCGATCGCGACGCCGGTGAGCTCCATCGTCGCGAGGACCTGAACGATCGGCAGCTCGATGTCGACGAGCACCGAGAGCATCCCCTCGCCCAGCCGCTCGCGCAGCGGAGCGACGAGCCGGTACGCGTACCAGGCCTCGGTGGCGGGCCCCATCGGCTCGACGGTGGGGACCAGCTGGTTCGGGTCGCCCTGCGCCATGGTCTCGTCGAGGTGCTGCGCGACCTGCGCCGCGAGCGTGGCCGGGTGCCCGGTGGGCTGCACCAGCCAGGAGGCGACGCGGGTGTCGAACGCGAGCCCCGCGACGGGGAGTCCGGCCCTCCGCAGCGCCTTGATCTGGGGCTTCGCGTCGGCGAAGTACTTGGGGGCGGGCCCGGCCAGCCACTGCTCGAGCGCGGTGTAGTCGGGCCGCTCGGCGGCCCACGGGACGAACGCCGTCTCCTTCTCGACCGCGAGGCCCACACCCTCGAGCCCGCCGGCTCCGAGCAGGACCTGCACGGCGACGGGCGCGGTGCCCTTCGCCGACACGCGGTCGAGCCAGTGCGCGAGCTCCTCGTCGACCAGGGTGCGGACGGCGGGTGCGGAGGTCGTGACCACGTCGCCCGCCAGGGCAGCGGCAGCGCCGTCGACGCCCTCCTCCGCGGCGATCGTGAGGACCCGCTCCTGCAGGGTCTTGAACTCGAGGCGGCTGAAGATCTCGCGGACCGCGTCGGGATCGATCGGACGGCGCGTCAGATCGTGCGGCCCGAGGGGGAGCTCGACGTCCGTCACCAGCCGGTTGAGGCGGCGGTTGCGGAGCGCGTTCTCCTTCTGCTCGCGCAGCTTCTCGCCGACCACGCCCTTGATCTCGTCGGCGTGGGCGATGATGTCGGCGACCGTGCCGTACTGGTTGACCCACTTCGCGGCCGTCTTGGGGCCGACCTTGTCGACGCCGGGCAGGTTGTCGCTGGTCTCGCCGACGAGCGCGGCGATCTCGGGGTACTGGTGCGGCTCGACGCCGTACTTCTCGAAGACCTTGTCGCGGTCGTAGCGGGTGAGCTGCGAGACGCCCTGGGTGGAGGGGTAGAGCAGGGTGACGTCCGGAGTCACCAGCTGGATGGTGTCGCGATCGCCCGAGACGACCAGCACGCGGAAGCCGGCCTCGGCCCCCTGGCGGGCGAGCGTCGCGAGGATGTCGTCGGCCTCGAAGTCCTCCTTCGAGACGGTCCGGATGTTCATGGCGTGCAGCGCCTCCTCGAGGAGGGGGACCTGGCCCTTGAACTCGGGCGGCGTCTCGCCGCGGGTGCCCTTGTACTCCGGGTACTCGCGCGTGCGGAACGAGTAGCGGGAGATGTCGAACGCGACGCCGAGGTGGGTCGGCTTCTCGTTCTTCAGCAGCAGGATCAGCATCGAGAGGAAGCCGTGGATGGCGTTCGTGTGCTGGCCCTCGCGGGTCTGGAAGCTGTCGACCGGGAGCGCGTAGAACGCCCGGAACGCCAGGGAATGGCCGTCGACGAGCAGGAGGGTAGGCTGTTCCGGATCTGACACAGGGCCAGACTACACAGCGCCTCCGACACCGGATCGGCCCGCTCGCGCCCGCCGGTCAGGGCCGCTCCGAGGCTCCAGCGCGAGGAGCGACGTGACCGAGCCGACCCCCACCACGACCGCCTGGATCCGCCCGCCCGCGCTCGACCTGGTCGCCGGGATCGGCCGCGGCATGGGCGAGCTGGCCGAGCGGATGGGGATCCTCTGGCACGAGCTCACCCCGCAGCACTCGGTGGCCTCGATGCCCGTCGAGGGCAACCGGCAGCCGGTCGGCATCCTGCACGGCGGCGCACACGTCGTGCTCGCCGAGTCGATGGGCTCGATCGCGGCGAACGTGCACGCCGGCGCGGGCCGCCTGGCGATGGGCATCGAGCTGAACGCGAGCCACAGCCGGTCGGTCCACTCGGGCTTCGTGATCGCCACCTGCGACGCGATCCACCTGGGCTCCACCCTCACCACCCACGAGATCGTCGTGCGCGACCAGGAGGGGCGCCGCCTCTCCACCGTCCGGATCACCAACATCATCCGCGACGCCCGCTGACGGGAGCGGACGGGTCCCCCTCGCGGGAGCGAAGGGCGACGACCACGCCCAGGACCGCGACCGCCGTCGGGACCGCCCGTGCCTGCGACTGACGGGGGATCGACCGGTCGGCCGCGCCGCTCGGGGACCCGGCACCGCGGCGAGCGGCACTGTCAAGCGACGGCGCGCGACTGTGCCCGCTGGTGCCCGAAGGGCGACACTGAGCGGATGAGCCTTCGCCATCTCCTCAAGAGCCTCCCGTCCATGCCCTCCGAGCTGCCCTCGTTCGATGCGGAGGCGGCTCCGGCCGATCCTCTCGAGCTGTTCGCGCAGTGGCTCGAGGAGGCGAAGGACGCGGGCCAGCTCCTCCCCCACGGCGCCACGCTCTCCACCGCCTCCGACGACGGCACGGTCTCGGCGCGCGTGCTCGTGCTGCGCGAGATCGACGAGGCGGGCTGGGCGTTCTCCACCCATGCCACCAGCCCCAAGGGACGCGCCATGGAGGAGAACCCGCACGCTGCGCTGACCTTCTTCTGGCCGGTCCAGGGCCGTCAGGTCCGGGTCGAGGGCCGGGTCGAGCGCGCCTCCGCGCAGGAGTCGGCCGACGACTTCCGCCGCCGCTCCGAGGCCGCTCGCACCGCCCTGCTCGTCGGACGCCAGAGCGAGCCGATGCGGAGCGCGCAGGACTTCGGCCTCGTCACCCTCCAGACCAGCGTCGCCGTGGGCTGCTCGCCCGCGACGCTCGACCGGGAGTGGGCCGTCTACCGCGTCGTGCCCGAGCGCATCGAGTTCTGGCAGGGCTCGACCGCGCCGGAGCAGGATCACACCCGTCTCGAGTACCGCCCGGGAACGACGGAGGCGGGCGGCTCCCCGTGGGAGCGCACCCGCCTCTGGCCCTGAGGCCGTGGGCCCTCGGGCCCGGCCTCGCGCTAGGCCTTCTTCGTGCTCAGCTGCTCGATGATCGCCTGCGCGACGTCGTGCATGGTGAGCCGGCGGTCCATGGAGGCCTTCTGGATCCAGCGGAACGCCTCGGGCTCGGTGAGCCCCATCTTCTCGTTGAGCAGGCCCTTGGCGCGGTCGACGAGCTTGCGGGTCTCGAAGCGCTCGACCATGTCGGCGACCTCGGCCTCGAGGGTGAGGATCTGGGCGTACCGCGAGAGGGCGATCTCGATCGCGGGCAGCAGGTCGTTGGGCGTGAAGGGCTTCACGACGTAGGCGAGCGCTCCGGCCTCGCTGGCGCGCTCGACGAGCTCCTTCTGGCTGAAGGCGGTGAGCAGGACGACGGGCGCGATGTGCGCCTTCGAGAGGCGCTCGGCCGCCGAGATGCCGTCGAGCTGGGGCATCTTGACGTCCATGATGACGAGATCGGGGCGCAGCTCGGTGGCGAGGGCCACAGCGGTCTCGCCGTCGCCGGCCTCGCCGACGACCTCGAAGCCGTTGTCGCGGAGGATCTCCACGATGTCGAGGCGGATGAGGGATTCGTCTTCGGCGACGACGACCCGACGGGGTGCGGTCGACGAGGGTTCCTGGTCAGTCACGCCGATGAGCCTACGGTATTCTCGACGGGCTGGTGATGAGCCGGTGTGGCGGAATGGCAGACGCGGGGCACTCAAAATGCTCTGTCCGAGAGGGCTTGTGGGTTCGAGTCCCACCACCGGTACCCGCCTGGTCGCGCGGTGCGCGCCTCCGCTCGCTAGCGTCGTCGGATGAGCACCGACCCCTGGCCCCTGTTCTCGCTGGAGCTGCGCACGCCGCGGCTCGAGCTGCATCCGGTCCGCGACGCCGACCTCGGCCCTCTCGCCGAGGCAGCCCTCGCGGGCGTGCACGAGAGCGGCCGCTCGCCGTTCCCCTCCCCCTGGGCCGAGGCGCCGGCGGAGCGCCTGCCCGGCGAGCTCGCCCGCTTCCACTGGTCGCAGCGCGCGCAGACGACGCGGGAGTCGTGGCGCGTCGCGTTCGCCGTGGTCGAGGACGGCCGGGTCGTCGGCTGCCAGGACGTGGTCGCCGAGTCCTTCGCCGCCACCCGCACCCTGACCTCGGGCTCGTGGCTCACCCGCTCGGCGCAGGGCCGCGGCCTCGGGCAGGAGATGCGCGCCGCCGTCCTCCTCCTCGCCTTCGACCACCTCGGAGCCGAGGTCGCCGAGAGCGCCGCTCTCGCCTGGAACACCCGCTCGATCCGGGTCTCGGAGACCCTCGGCTACCGGCCGAACGGGACGCACCGGATCGTCGGTCCGGACGGTATGTCGGTCGAGGAGCTGCGGTTCCGCGTCACGCCGGAGACTTTGGTGCGGCCGGAATGGACGCTGGAGGCCTCGGGGATCGACGCCGCACGAGCGGTCCTCGTCCAGGACCCGCTCGGTCCGCCCTCCCCCGTCTGATTCACCAGAACATCGTGCCCGGCGAGCCCTTGAACGGACCGACCACGCGCGAGGTGATCCAGCCGCCGTAGAAGTCGCCCGGCTGCGGCTGGACCGCCTCGCCGTCGACCGTGCAGGAGTCCATCCGGCCGGGGTAGAGGGCGACGGTGTCGACGAGGGCCTCGAAGCCGGCCATCGGCTCGGGGTACGTCCAACCCGCCGCCTCCGCGACCGCTCCTCCTCCCCCGCGCACGGTCAGGTAGGAGGCCGCGCCCTTGAACTCGCAGATGCTGCGGCCGGGCGCGGGCTCGAGCGCCCCGGGCGCGAACGAGGACACGGGGAGGTAGTAGACGGGAGGGTGGCTCGTCTCGAGGACGCGGAGAGCGTCGCAGGACTCGGCGACGACGACGCCGCCCAGCCGCACGACCACGTGCTCGGTGGTGGTCTCGACCCTCGGGGGTCGCGGGTAGTCCCAGACGGATTCCTGGCCCTCGGCGGGCGGCACGCGCTTCATCCCGCTCACGCTACGCGGCGGGGAGCGGTGCTCCGGCGCCTCCCAGAGGATGCCCGGGCGGACGCCGCGGCTCCGCAGATCCCCGCCGCCGGGACGCGCGGGGGCCCCGGTCGCGTAACGTCGTCCCTGCGGCGGAACCCCGAGCCCGCGCGCAGAAGGAATCCAGAGTGCCCACCGAATGCATCCACGGCCTCGACATCGCGCTCTGCGACGTCTGCACCCCGAAGAAGCTCCCCGAGCAGGTCGGCCGTGCCACCCGCGCCCCCGCGCGCGTGCCCGGGACCTCCCGTGCGGCCACCGCCCGCGCCGCCGCCCGCGGCACGGCGCGCGAGAAGCCCCTGCCGAAGGTCGACATCGCCGCGCAGCGGATCTACCACGTCACCCACCTCGACAACCTCGAGGCGATCGTCGCCGCCGGCGCGATCCTGGCGGACCAGCAGCTCCAGGAGCGCCCCGCGATCGACGTCAGCGCCGAGACCACCCGCGAGCACCGCCGTGCCGTGCAGGTGAAGGACGGCGTCAGCGTCGCCGGCTTCGTGCCCTTCTTCCTCTCCCCCGACGCCGCCCTCTGGGCCGACCTGCGCGGCGAGCGGGTCGCTCCGCACTGGTCGCCGAGCGCCCACGAGACCACCGCCTCGCAGTACGTCGTCCTGGTGGGCTCGCTCGCCTCCGCCCCGGTGCTGAGCGACGGCGACGCCTCCCACGTCCTCACGCGCTTCACCGAGGGCGACGCGCTCGTGCGCACCTTCGCGCGCCTCCTGGTCGACGAGCCGGCCCTGCGCAGCGCGGAGGCGCTCGTGCCCGAGCGCTTCCCGCTCGAGGGCGTCGCGACGGTCGGCGTGGCGTCGGTCGCCGCCCGCAACCGCGTCAAGGCTCTCTTCGAGGGCATCGACGCCTCTCCCCGCGTCGCCGTCTATCCGCCGTGGTTCCACCCGGTGGCCGAGGAGGAGTGACCCGGCGCTAGTCGGCCTCGAGGAGGTCGAGGCGGTCGGCCAGGTACCGGCGCAGCGGCATCAGTCCCTGCTCGCCCAGACCGGGCGCCCAGCGCACGAGCACCTCGGAGCCGCGCAGGGCCAGCGGCTCCTGGCCCGACTCGAGCGCTGCGGCGTCCAGTGCGAGGCGCCGCCAGCCGTAGTTGACGATCTCGCCCTCCTGGAACGGACCGTCGAAGGCGGCGCGCCGGATCTCGCGGCGCGCCTCCTGCGACTCGGACTGGTTGTTGGCGTGCAGCGGAGCGACGGCACGAGTGACCGATCCCGTCGCGAGGAGCTCGCCCTCGCGTCCGAGGAGCACCACGCCGAGGCGCCACGCGCGGGTCACCGGCGCCATCACCGGCTTGCGGCGGAAGCCGAGGATCGCGCGCGGCGTCCGCAGCTCGGCGACGGCCTGGTCGGCGATGCCGCGGGCGTCGAGCTCGGCGGAGACCTCGCGCAGGAGCGCGGCCAGATCGGCGGCGGCCTGCTCGGCCCCGGGTGCTGCGGGCATCGCTCCTCCTCGGCTCGTCCCGCCAGCCTACGGGCGCGGTGTGCACCGGCCACCCCGCTCCGCACCGCTAGCATCGCCTGACGACACCGAGGAGGACGAGCGATGCGCGTCATCATGATGGGCCCGCCCGGCGTGGGCAAGGGCACCCAGGCGGCCGTGCTGTCGCGCGAGCTGGGGGTACCGGCGATCTCCACCGGCGATCTGTTCCGCGCGCACGTCGCCGACGGCACCGACCTCGGACGGCGTCTGCGGGCGCTCGTGGAGGCCGGCGAGTACGTGCCGGACGAGCTGACGAACGCCCTGGTCGCCGAGCGCATCGCCGAGGAGGACGCCCGGGACGGGTTCATCCTCGACGGCTACCCGCGCACGCTCGCTCAGGTGGACGCGCTGGCGGAGCTCCTCGAGGAGCGGGGCACGCCGCTCTCGTGCGTCGTGCTGCTGACGGCCGACGCGGACGTGGTCCTCGAACGGCTGCACGTGCGGGCGCAGGAGCAGGACCGCGCCGACGACGACCCCGAGGTGGTGCGGAACCGGGTCGAGGTCTACGAGCGCGAGACGGCTCCTCTGGCGGAGGTCTACGACGAGCGCGAGCTCCTGGTGCGGATCGACGGCTCCGCCTCGCAGGACGAGGTCGCCGCGAGGATCATCGCGGCGTGCCGGCCCGAGTGAGCCGACCCGCCGCGACGCGGGGTCAGATCGCCGAGGCGAGGACCTCGTCGAGCTTGGCCGAGGCCTCCTCGTCGGTGCCCTTCAGGGCGAGCGAGAGCTCCGACACGAGGATCTGACGCGCCTTGAGGAGCATCCGCTTCTCGCCGGCCGAGACGCCGCCCGCCTGCTCGCGGCGCCACAGGTCGCGGACGACCTCGCTGACGCGGTACACGCTGCCGCTGGCCATCTTCTCCTGGTTGGCCTTGAAGCGGCGGGACCAGTTGCTGGCCTCCTCCGCGACGTCGCTGCGCAGGACGTCGTAGACCGCCTGGACTCCGGCGTCGTCGATGATCTCGCGGACGCCGACGAGCTCCGCGTTCTCGACGGGGAGGGTGATGGTGAGCTCGCTGGTGTGCACGTTCATCGTCATGAACGTCTTCTCGACGCCCTTGACCGAGCGCTTCTCGAGCCCGGTGATCGTCACCGCTCCGTGGTGCGGGTAGACCAGGGTCTCGCCGACCTCGAATGTCATCATGTCGTGCCTTTCGTCGTGGGGCGTGGTGGGAGTGAGGAGTCCAGTGGGCGCAGCTGCGCTGCGGCGAGCCAGGCCGGGAGCAGCGCGACGAGGTGCTCGACCAGCTCCTCGTCGGTGCCGTCGAGGGAGCCGGCGATCCAGGCGCCGACCACGGAGAGGACGCCGCCGGCCGCGAAGACCGCGGTGAGCTCGGGGTCGACCGCTGCGGGGACGTCGACCCGGGCGAGCACCTCGCGGTGCAGGGCGAGCGCCGTGTCGAGCACGGCGTCGTCGGAGGCGACCCGGGCGGAGGCCCGCGCGCGGAGCCGGGCATGGAAGGCGTGGCGGTCGACCAGCCGCTCGACGAGCCGCGAGTAGCCGCGCTGCAGGGCGTCGGCTCCGGAGCGGTCGGCGGGATCGCCCTCGGCGACCTCGGCGACCACGAGGTCCTGGCGGAGCAGCGCGGAGGCGACTCCCGCCGCGTCGTCGAAGTGGGCGTAGAACGAGCTGCGGCTGATCCCGGCCTCGCGCACGATGTCGCTCACCGCGATGCCCTCGGCCCTCTCGCCGTCGCTCTGCATGACGAGCCGCTCGACCGCGTCGAACACGCGGCGGCGGGTGCGCCGGGCTCGCGGATCGGCGGAGCCGAGCGCCGAGGGGGACTCCGCCGCGGGCACGGAGGCGAGGCGGGCGGGAGTCATCGACGTCAGTCTACCACTTCCCGGACAGGTGTACGGGAAGAGCGTCAGGCGCCGGTGCGAACCTGGTCGAGGCCGGCGATGCGGTCGATCGCGGCCTGCTCGCTCGGCGAGACCCGGCCGAGATACCGGCCCAGGAACACGAACAGCAGGCGATTCGCCGTGATCGCGGGCCACCACGGGCGCCGGAGGCCCAGGAGCCTCCGCACCTCGGGGCTGAGCGAGGCGACTGCGCCGGCGAACAGCAGCGGGTAGACCACGCCCGCCTCGCCCGGCAGCCGGATGTCGCGGAGAAAGCCGACCGCCTCGTGCACGCGTGAGTCGGGCTTGAGCTCGCCCGCGAATCCGGCGAGCTGCGCGCGGAGCTCCGCGACGCTCTCGGGCGGACCCTGCACTCCGAGGAGCCGGCCGGAGGCGGCCCACTCGCGCACGTAGGCGTCGGGGCCGCCGGGGATCCGTCCGCCCCAGATCTCGTGGGCGCCGAGGAACGCGTCGGTGAAGGCGTCGTGCACCCAGAGCAGCAGGCGGGGGTCCTGCGCCGAGTAGGAGCGCTCGCGCCCGCCGGCGTCCTCGTAGGAGCCGACGATCCGCTCGTGCACGCCGGTCACCCAGCGCGCCGCTCCGCTCGCCGCGGCGGTGTCGCCGAAGCTGGTGGTCAGGACCCAGCGGACCGTGTTGTCGAGGCGGCCCATCGGGTCCTCGCGGTAGCGGGAGTGGTCGTGCACACCGGCCATCGCTCCGGCGTGGAGGGTCTGCATGAGCAGAGCCCGCACTCCGGCGATCATCGTGGGCAGGCCGCCGTTGACGGCCCAGACCGCGCTGCCCGGTCCGAAGAGCCCGGCGTCGTCGCCCTTCTCGAGGGCCACGATCCAGTCGGCGCGGGGGCGGGGGCGGCGGCGTCTCATCCGCTCAGTGTGCGCTCGGATCCTGGGCCGCGGCTGGCCGTTCTGTCACCCTTCGTGGGGCCGTCGTCACTCGGCCAGCAGTTCGCGGACGTCGTCGGCCGACAGCGCCCGGGCGAAGAGCTCGCCCTCGTCGAGCACCGCCGTGCTGAGGCGGCCCTTGCGCTCCTGGAGGCGCACGATCTTCTCCTCGATCGTGTCCGTCGCCACCAGCCGGTACACGTTCACCCGCCGCTCCTGGCCGATGCGGTGCGCGCGGTCGACGGCCTGCGCCTCGGCCGCCGGGTTCCACCACGGGTCGAGGATGAAGACGTGGTCGGCCTCGGTGAGGGTGAGCCCGGTGCCGCCCGCCTTCAGGCTGATCAGGAAGACGGGCGCGGCTCCGGAGCGGAACTCCTCGATCACTCCCGCGCGGTCCCGCGTGGAGCCGTCGAGCTGCACGAACGGGATGCCGCGCCGGCGCAGCCGCTCCCCCGCCCGCTCCAGGTACGAGGTGAAGGTGCTGAAGACGAGGGCCCGACGGCCTTCCGCGATCACGTCGTCGAGCTGCTCGACGAGCACGTCGAGCTTCGCGGACGGGACGTGCCGGTAGGCCGGGTCGACCAGGGACGCGTCGAGCGCGAGCAGGCGCAGGAGGGTGAGCGATCGGAACACCGTGAAGCGCTGCCGGTCGAGGTTGTCGACCAGACCCAGGAGCTTCCGCCGCTCGCGCTGGAGGTAGCCGTCGTAGAGCACCCGGTGGGCGGGGGTCAGCGCGACCTCGATCGTCTGCTCCTGCTTCTCGGGGAGCTCCGGCGCCACCGCCTCCTTGGTGCGGCGGAGCAGGAACGGACGCAGTCGCCGGCGCAGTCTCTCGAGGCGGCGGCGCGCGCCCTCGGTGTGGCTGACGGTCCGTCCCTCGGACAGATCGGGCGAGGCGATGCCGACGGGCGCCTCCGCGTGCAGGATCGGCCGGGTGTACTCCTCGCGGAAGCGGCGCAGCGGCGGCAGGAGCCCGGGCGCCACCAGGGCGAGGACCGCCCAGAGCTCGTCGAGCGAGTTCTCCAGCGGTGTCCCGGTGAGCGCGAGCGTGACGGGCGCGCCGACCCCGCGGGCGGCCCGGTGCGTCTGCGAGGCGGGGTTCTTGACGAACTGGGCCTCGTCGAGGATCAGCGCCGACCACGTCCTCGACGCCCAGCGCTCGCCGCCGAGGCGCAGGACCGCGTAGCTGGTGAGGACCACGTCCGCGTCGGCCGGGATCGCGTCGAGCGCGCCCTCCCGCGAGCTCGCGACGACGTGGACGCGCAGGGCGGGCGCGAAGCGCTCGGCCTCCGAGCGCCAGCCCGGCACGACCGAGGTGGGGGCGACCACGAGGAACGGCGCGCGGCGGATCCCGGCGCGGCCCGCCTCCTCGACCGCGTCGAGCATCATGGCCAGCGCCTGCAGGGTCTTGCCGAGGCCCATGTCGTCGGCCAGGATCCCGCCGAGCCCGTGACGGAGGCGGTGCACGAGCCAGGCGTAGCCCGCCCGCTGGTACGGACGCAGCCGGGCGGTCAGGCCCTCCGGCGGCTCCACGTCCTCCGGCGACCCGGCGGCCAGCGCGGAGTCGAGCACGGCGCGCCACGCGTCGGAGGGGACGCTCTCGTCGGCGAGCTCCTCCAGCTCGTTCCACAGCCCGGCCTGGTGCCGGCCGAGCCGCGGTCCCGTCTCCCACTCCTCGAGCTCGTCCGCCCGGGTCAGCAGCTCCCGGAGCCGGTCGAGGCCGGGGTGCGCGAGCGAGAGGTAGGAGTGGTCGACCAGGCGGATGCGGTCGCCGCCCGCGGCCAGAGCGCGGAAGAGGGGCAGGAACGGCACGGTCGCGTCGCCGATGGTCACGACGACGCCGAGGTCGAACCAGTCGGCGCTCTCGGTGTCGACCGCGGTGATGGTGAGCGTGAGCGGTCCGGTCAGCAGGCGGTAGTCCGGGGCCGCGCCGTCGCGCTCGATCCGGACCCCGCCGATCCCCTCCAGCTGCGGGAGCTGCTCCACCACGAACACCGCCGCCTCGGCCCCGCGCAGGACCGCGCTCGTCCCCGGCTCCGGCACGAGAGCGGACCCGGCCTCGCCGAGCACCGAGCGCACCCGGCGGAGCACCGCGCGCTCGAGAGCCGCGTCGGCCGTGCCGTCGAGCTCGCCCGCGCGATCGGGCGAGCGGCGCCAGTGCCAGCCCACCCTGACGGCGCGCCGCGGCTCGAACGAGACCGTGCAGACCAGGCGCGGGGGCTCCGGATCGTCCAGGAGGAGGTCGACGCCCTCCTCGCGGACCGCGACGCGGCTGCGGAGGGCGGGGAGGTGCTCGCCGACGAACTCGGGCACGTCCTCCGCCGGGACCTCCGTCTCCTCGGGGTGGTCGAGGAGCCGCAGCTCCTCGTCGTCGAAGGGCAGGGACGCGGGCGCGAGCAGGAGCGAGGACGGATCGCCGCCCTCGACCGCGTAGACGCCGTGCCGGGCGACCGGACGCGCCGACTCGGGCGCGTGCTCCGCGCCGTCGATCCGCAGGACGGGCCGCAGCCGGAGCGCTCCCTCCTCCGCCGAGACCGTCACCGCCACATGCGCGGGACCGGCGAGACGGACCGCGCCCTTCTCCGGGGCGAGCAGCGGGATCCCGGCGGCCTGCGCCTGCTCGAGCAGCCGCCAGAGCAGCGGGCTCTCGTAGTCGTCGAGGTGGATCCAGTCGGGGTCCTGCCCGAGGTGGACGGTGCGCGTGGCGCGGTGCAGAGCCGCGAACTCGGCGAACCAGCGCTGGTGAGCGGGGTCGAGCGAGAGCCGGTGGGTCTGGAAGTTCAGCGACTTCCAGGTGAGGGTGGTGCGGTTCCAGGCGCCCCCGCGCCCACGGACGGCGGGGCGGGTGGCCAGACGGTGGTCGCGGCGCTCGTCGGGGTCGTAGGTCTTCGCCGTGACGCGCTCGCTCGCCGGCGCCCGCCACGGATCGTCGGCCCGGCGCACCAGCCGGCGCAGCTCGAACTGCAGCCCGATCGGAGTGAGGACGGTCGGCGACTCGGCCTCGGGGGGTCCGCTGAGCTCGCCGACGCGGGCGCGCCAGGAGGAGGGGGTCGACTCGGGAGGCACCGCCCCATGCTGCCACGCGCCGCCGACACCCCCGCCCGCACCGCGTGACGGGCAGAATCGGAGGATGACCAGCAGCGACTCCCCCGCGCCCACCGTCCTCACCCTCGGCAGCGAGAGCCTGCGCCTCGCCCTGACGACCGCCGGGGCCGAGATGACGTCCCTCCGCGACGACGAGGGCCGCGAGTACCTGTGGCAGGCCGGCCCGGAGTGGCGCCGGCACGCTCCCGTCCTGTTCCCGATCATCGGGCGCCTCCCCGGCGACACGCTGCACCACGACGGCGCGGACCACCGGATGGGGCAGCACGGCTTCGCGCGGGACCGGGTCTTCGAGCTCGCGGGCGTCTCGGCGGACGAGGCGGTGTTCCGGCTCCGGAGCGACGACGCCACGCGCGCGGTGTTCCCCTTCGACTGGACGCTCCTCATCGCCTACGCCGTGACCGGCGCCTCGCTCCGGATCACCCAGACCGTCGAGAACAGGGGTCCCTCTCCGCTGGGCTTCTCGCTCGGGAACCACCCGGCCTTCGCGCTGCCGCTGCCCGAGGGCCGCGGCGAGCACTGCATCCGCTTCGCGCAGCCCGAGCCGGAGGGGTACCGCCGCGCTCCGGAGAACCTGCTGCTCGAGGCGCGCCACCCGGCGCCGCTCGAGGACGGGGTCCTGACAGTGGACGACGCGCACTTCGAGGAGGGCGTGATGATCTTCGACGAGCCGCGCCGGCGGACCCTCCGGCTCGAGGCCGACGGTGCCGCCCGCGCGATCGTCGTCGACACCGGGGACTTCGACGTGGTCGGCGTGTGGAAGCCCGCCGGGGCCCCGTTCGTCTGCCTCGAGCCGTGGCGGAGCGTCCCGACCCCCGAGGGCTGGGACGGCGACATCATCGACAAGCCGCGCCAGATCGTCCTCGAGCCGGGCGGCCGGCGGTCGCTGTCCTACAGCATCGCGCTGAGCTGAACGTCGCGCTGGATCTGCGCGTCGAGCAGCTCGAAGCGGCGGATGATCAGCCCCTCGCGGGTGGCCCAGGGGCAGATCACCAGCGTCTCGATGCCGAGGGCGTCCATGGCCGCCTCCGCGACGAGAGCGCCCGCGAGCAGCTGCGGCGCCCGCAGAGCGGAGACGCCGGGCAGCGCTGAGCGGTCGGCCGCGCTGATCGCGGCGAGGCGGGCGGACCACAGCCGGAGGTCGACCAGGTGCAGCTCGCGGCGCACCAGCGGACCGGCGGCGCTCGGAGCGGCGCCGGTGATCCGCGCCAGAGACCGGAAGGTCTTCGACGTGCCTGCGACCAGGTCGGGGCGCCCCAGGGCGAGGAAGCCGCGGACGGGCTCCGCGAGCACCTCGCGGGCGTGGCGCCGGGCGGCCTTCACGCTCGTGGCCGAGGCGGGATCGCCGACCAGCAGGTCCCGCGTCACCCGCCCCGCTCCGAGCGGGACCGACACGGCGAGCTCGGGCACCTCGTCCACGCCCATCGAGAGCTCGAACGAGCCACCGCCGATGTCGAGGTCCAGGATCGAGCCCGCGCCCCAGCCGAACCAGCGGCGCACGGCGAGGAAGGTGGCCGACGCCTCCGCCTCGCCGCCGAGCTCCTGGAGGTGCACGCCCGTCTCGGCGCGGACCCGGTCGAGGACCGCCGCGCCGTTGCCGGCCTCGCGGATCGCCGAGGTCGCGAACGCCAGCAGGTCCTCCGCGCGGTGCTCGCGGGCGACCTCGGCGGCCTCGGTCACGAACGCGATCAGCTCGCGCTGGCCACGCTCGGTGATCTCCCCCGCCTCGTCGAGGTGCGCCACGAGAGCGAGGCTCCGCTTGTGCGAGCGGTAGGGCACCGGGCGGGCGCCGGGGTGCGCGTCGACGAGGAGCAGGTGGACCGTGTTGGAGCCGATGTCGAGCACGCCGAGTCGCATGGGTCTACGGTATCCGCCCGCGGAGGCGCGTCCCGCCACGCGGACCGCCGGGGAACGCCGGAGGGCCCGGCCGCTCGCGCGACCGGGCCCTCCGGGGGTGCTGGACTCAGTGGTCCCAGTTCTCGGCCCTGTCGGCCGAGCTGGACGAGCCGACGATGTGCACCCGCATGTCGTTCGTCGTGCCGGCGCGCCCGGGGGGCGATCCGGAGACGACGACCACGGTCTCGCCCGCCTGGGCGAGGCCCTCGCGGAGCAGCACCGCGTCCACCTGCGCGAACATCGCGTCGGTGTGGTTGACGCGCGGCGTGACGAAGGACTGGACGCCCCAGTTCAGCGCCATGCGGCGGCGGACGGCCGGCTCGGGGGTGAAGCCGATGATCGGGATGCCGTGGCGCAGGCGCGTCATGCGGCGGACCGAGTCGCCCGACTCCGTGAACACGCAGAGGAACTTCGCCTCGACGAACTCCGCGACCTCGGCGGCGGCCAGCGTGACCGATCCGCCCTGGGTGCGGGGCTTGCTGCCCAGCGGGGGGATGCGCTCCAGGCCGTGCTCCTCGGTGGACTCGACGATGCGGGCCATGGTCTGCACGGTGACCACGGGCCAGGCTCCGACGCTGGTCTCGCCCGAGAGCATGACCGCGTCCGCGCCGTCGAGGATGGCGTTCGCGACGTCCGAGGCCTCGGCCCGCGTGGGGCGGGGGCTCTCGATCATCGACTCGAGCATCTGGGTCGCGACGATGACCGGCTTCGCCCAGCGGCGGGCGAGCTCGACGGCGTGCTTCTGCACGATCGGCACCGCCTCGAGGGGCAGCTCGACGCCGAGGTCGCCGCGGGCGACCATGATGCCGTCGAAGACGTCGATGATCTCCTGCAGGTTGTCGACCGCCTGCGGCTTCTCGATCTTGGCGATGACGGGAGCCTTGCGGCCCTCCTCCGCCATGATCTCGTGCACGCGCTCGATGTCGCTGGCGTTGCGCACGAAGGAGAGGGCGATGATGTCGGCGCCGAGACGGATCGCCCAGCGGAGGTCGTCCTCGTCCTTCTGGGAGAGGGCGGGGACGTTGACCGCGACACCGGGCAGGTTGATGCCCTTGTTGTTCGAGACGTTGCCGGGGACGACGACCTCGGTGACGACCCGGGGGCCCTCGACGGCGGTGACGCGGACAGCGACCTTGCCGTCGTCGATGAGGAGCATGTCGCCCGGGTTCACGTCGTCCGGGAGGCCCTTGAACGTGGTGCCCGAGAGCTCGCGCGTGCCGAGGACGTCCTCGGTGGTGATGGTGAAGACGTCGCCCTCGGCGAGGGCGTACGGGCCGCCCTCGAACTTGCCGAGGCGGATCTTCGGACCCTGCAGGTCGACGAGGATCGCGACCGCGCGCCCGGCGTCGTCCGCGGCCTTCCGCACGATGCGGTAGATGCCTTCGTGGACGTCGTAGCTTCCGTGACTGAGGTTCATGCGGGCCACGTCCACGCCGGCGTCGATGATCGCACGAATGGTCTCGTACGACGACGTTGCCGGGCCGAGGGTGGCGACGATTTTCGCTCGTCTCATTGAGGGGGTGCTCCGTTGTTCTGCGCCCGGAGGCGCGTCGTTAGCGGGGAGGGTGAGCTGATTGCTGGCGGGCCGAGACTATCGCGTCCCGGGGACTAGAGCGTGAAGCCCCGGTCGTTGGGGCCGACCGGCGCCGGCAGCTGGGTCGTGCCCTCGAGGTAGCGGTCGACCTCGGCCGCGACGGAGCGGCCCTCGGCGATCGCCCAGACGATCAGGGACTGGCCGCGCCCGGCGTCGCCGGCCACGAAGACGCCGGGGACGGTCGTCTCGAAGGCGTCGCCGCGCGCGACGTTGCCGCGCTCGGTGAAGGGGACGTCGAGCTGGCGGCCGAGGTGGTCCGCCTCCGGGCCGGTGAAGCCGAGGGCGAGCAGGACCAGGTCGGCCGGGATCTCGCGCTCGGTGCCCGCCTTGGGGACGCGGCGCCCGTCGAGGTACTCGGTCTCGGCCACGCGCACCGCGCGGACCTCGCCGCCCTCGTTCGCGAGGAACTCCACGGTCGACGCGAGGAACATCCGCTCCCCGCCCTCCTCGTGGGCGCTCGAGACCTCGAACACGGTCGGGTCCATCGGCCAGGGCTGGCTGTCCGGGCGCTGCGACGGCGGCTGCTGCCCGATCGCCAGGTTCGTGACCGACGCGGCCTTCTGGCGGTGGGCGGTGCCGATGCAGTCCGCTCCGGTGTCGCCTCCGCCCAGGACGACGACGTGCTTGCCCTCGGCCGAGATCTGCTCGAAGACGCGGTCGCCCGCGATCGCGCGGTTCGACTGCACGAGGTACTCCATGGCGAAGTGCACGCCGTCGAGGTCGCGCCCCGGGATCGGCAGGTCGCGCGGCACGAGAGCGCCGGTGGCGACCACGACCGCGTCGTAGCGCGCCCGCAGGTCGTCCCAGGTGATGTCGGAGCCGATGTCGACGCCCGCGCGGAACCGGGTGCCCTCGGCCTTCATCTGGTTCAGGCGGAGCTCGAGGTGCTTCTTCTCCATCTTGAAGTCCGGGATGCCGTAGCGCAGGAGGCCGCCGATGCGGTCGTCGCGCTCGTAGACCGCGACGGTGTGCCCGGCGCGGGTGAGCTGCTGAGCAGCGGCGAGCCCCGCCGGGCCGGAGCCGACGACCGCAACGGTCTTGCCGGTCAGGCGCTCCGGCGGGTGCGGCTGCACCCAGTCGTTGCCGAAGGCCTGATCGATGATCGAGACCTCGATCTGCTTGATCGTGACGGCGGGCTGATTGATGCCGAGCACGCAGGACGACTCGCACGGCGCCGGGCAGAGCCGGCCCGTGAACTCCGGGAAGTTGTTCGTCGCGTGCAGGCGCTCGATCGCCTGGCGGCCCTCGCCGCGCCACATCAGGTCGTTCCACTCGGGGATCAGGTTCCCCAGCGGGCAGCCCTTGTGGCAGAACGGGATGCCGCAGTCCATGCAGCGGCCCGCCTGCCGGCGCAACACGGCGGAGTCGCCCTGCTCGTAGACCTCTTTCCAGTCCATCAGGCGGACGGCCACGGGACGCCGCTTGGGCAGCTCCCGGTCCTGCACCTTCAGGAACCCCTTGGGATCAGCCACCGGTCACCTCCAGAATCCGTCCCCAGACGACGTCGCCGTCGGGGTCGAGCCCCTCCTCCACAGCGGATGCGCGCGTCGCGAGCACCGCGGCGAAGTCGCGGGGCAGTACCTTGACGAAACGCGAGACCGTTCCGTCGAAATCGTCGAGCATCCCCTGGGCCAGGGTCGACTCGGTCTCCGCGACGTGCCGCTCGAGCAGGTCGCGCAGGATCTCCACGTCGGCGCTGCCGAGCTCGGAGAGGGTCAGCTCGCCGGAGGCGATCGCGTCGCGGTTCACGAGCTCGCGGCGCAGGCCGTGGATGTAGGCCGTGCCGCCCGACATGCCGGCGCCGAGGTTCCGCCCGGTCTCGCCGAGGATCACCGCCAGGCCGCCGGTCATGTACTCGAGCGCGTGGTCGCCCACTCCCTCGACCACCGCGGTGGCGCCGGAGTTGCGGACCAGGAAGCGCTCGCCGACCATCCCGCGGATGAACATCGTGCCCTGGGTCGCCCCGTAGCCGATCACGTTGCCCGCGATCACGTTCGTCGAGGCGTCGAAGGTGCTGCGGCGGTCCGGCCGCACCACGATCTGGCCGCCCGAGAGGCCCTTGCCGACGTAGTCGTTGGAGTCGCCCTCGAGCCGAAGAGTGATGCCGGCGGGGAGGAACGCTCCGAGCGACTGCCCGGCCGAGCCGCGGAGCGACACGACGATGGAGTCGGCAGGCAGGCCGTTCTCGCCGAAGCGGACGGTGACCTCGTGGCCGAGCATGGTGCCGACGGCGCGCTCGGTGTTCTTGATCTCGCGCTCGATCCGCACGGTGCCGCGGTGGTCGAGCACGTTCGCCGCGAGGCGGATCAGCTCGTTGTCGAAGTGGTGCTCGAGCTCGTGCTCCTGCGCGCGGCCGTGGCGGCGCGGCTCCTCCGCCGTGAAGACCGGCCCGACGAGGATCGGCGTCAGGTCGAGCCCGCTCGCCTTCCAGTGCTCGATCGCCTGGTCGACGTCGAGCAGCTCGCGGTGGCCGACGATCTCGTCGACGCTCCGGAAGCCGAGCTGCGCGAGGTACTCGCGCACCTCCTGGGCGATGAACTCGAAGAAGTTGACGACGAACTCGGGCTTGCCGGAGAACCGCTGTCGCAGCTCCGGGTTCTGCGTCGCGACGCCCACCGGGCAGGTGTCGAGGTGGCAGACGCGCATCATGATGCAGCCCTCGACGATCAGCGGAGCCGTCGCGAAGCCGAACTCCTCGGCTCCGAGCAGCGCGCCGATGACGACGTCGCGACCGGTCTTCATCTGGCCGTCGACCTGCACGACCACGCGGTCGCGCATGCCGTTGAGCATCAGCGTCTGCTGGGTCTCGGCCAGGCCGAGCTCCCAGGGCGTGCCCGCGTGCTTGAGCGAGTTCACCGGGCTCGCGCCGGTGCCGCCGTCGTGACCCGAGACGAGGATCACGTCGGCGAGGGCCTTCGCGGTGCCGGCGGCGACCGCTCCGATGCCCGACTGGCTGACCAGCTTCGCGTGGATGCGCGCCGACGGGTTCGCCCGCTTGAGGTCGAAGATCAGCTGCTTCAGGTCCTCGATCGAGTAGATGTCGTGGTGCGGCGGCGGCGAGATCAGGCCGACACCGGCGGTCGCGTGCCGGGTGCGCGCGATCCACGGGTACACCTTCGTCGGCGGCAGCTGACCGCCCTCGCCGGGCTTGGCGCCCTGGGCGAGCTTGATCTGGATGTCGTCGGCGTGGGTGAGGTACATGCTCGTGACGCCGAAGCGGCCCGAGGCGACCTGCTTGATCGCGGAGCGGCGCTCCGGGTCGAGCAGCCGCTCGGTGTCCTCGCCGCCCTCGCCCGTGTTCGACTTGGCGCCGAGGCGGTTCATCGCGATGGCGAGCGTCTCGTGCGCCTCCGGCGAGATGGAGCCGTAGCTCATCGCGCCCGTCGAGAAGCGCTTCACGATCGCCTCGACCGGCTCGACCTCGTCGATCGGGATCGGCGTGCGCCCCGCGGTGTCGAGCTTGAACATGCCGCGGAGGGTCATCAGCGAGCTCGCCTGGTCGTCGACCATCTTCGTGTACTCGCGGAAGACGTCGTAGCGGCGGTTGCGCGTCGAGTGCTGCAGGCGGAACACCGTGTCCGGGTTGAACAGGTGCGGGGCGCCGTCGCGGCGCCACTGGTACTCGCCGCCGACCGCCAGGCGCTCATGCGCGACGATCGCGCCGTCCTCGGGGTACGCGGCGCGGTGACGCGCGGCGTTCTCCTCGGCGACGACGTCGATGCCGATGCCGCCGAGCTTCGAGACGGTGCCGGTGAAGTACTGGTCGACGAACGCCTGGCTGAGGCCGACGGCCTCGAAGGTCTGCGCCCCGGCGTAGCTCGACACGGTGGAGATGCCCATCTTGGACATGATCTTCAGCACGCCCTTGCCGAGCGCCTTGATCACGTTCTTCACGGCCTTCTCCGGCGAGACGTCCGACAGCATGCCGCTGCGGACGAGGTCCTCGCAGGTCTCCATCGCCAGGTACGGGTTGACCGCGGAGGCGCCGTAGCCGATGAGCGTCGCCACATGGTGCACCTCGCGGACGTCGCCCGCCTCGACCACGAGCCCCACTCGCATCCGGTTCTCGGTGCGGATGAGGTGGTGGTGCACGGCGGCGAGCATCAGCAGCGAGGGGATCGGCGCGAGGTCCTTGGTGGAGTCGCGGTCCGAGAGCACCAGGAACTGCGCTCCCGCGGCGATGGCCTCGTCGGCCTCGTCGCACATCTCGTCGATGCGGTCCTGCATCGCGCGGGGTCCCGCGTCGACGCGGTACAGGCCGCGGATCGTCGTGGTGATGTGGCTCAGCGGGCGCGGCGCGATGTGCTGGATCTTCGCGAGCTCGTCGTTGTCGATGACCGGGAAGTCGAGGACGACCTGGCGCGCGTGCTCGGCACCGGCGGTCAGCAGGTTGCGCTCGGGGCCGAGGCCCAGGCGGAGCGAGGTCACGACCTCCTCGCGGATCGAGTCCAGCGGCGGGTTCGTCACCTGCGCGAAGGCCTGCGTGAAGTAGTCGAAGAGCAGGCGGGGGCGCTTGGACAGGACGGCCACGGGGGTGTCCGAGCCCATCGCTCCGAGCGGCTCCGCACCGGCGCGCGCCATCGGCAGCAGGAGGAGGCGGACCTCCTCCTCGGTGTAGCCGAAGGTGCGCTGGCGGCGGTTGACCGAGGCGGGCGTGTGCACGATGTGCTCGCGCTCGGGGAGGTCCTTGAGGTTGATGCGGCCCTTCTCGAGCCACTCCTCGAACGGACCGGAGGCGGCGAGCTGCCCCTTGATCTCCTCGTCCTCGACGATGCGGCCCTGCTCGGTGTCGACCAGGAACATGCGGCCGGGCTGCAGGCGTCCCTTGCGGACCACCTTCGCGGGGTCGATGTCGAGCACGCCGATCTCGCTGGCGAGCACCACGAGCCCGTCGTCGGTCACGACGTAGCGGCCGGGGCGGAGCCCGTTGCGGTCGAGAGTGGCGCCGACGAGCTCGCCGTCGGTGAAGACGATCGCGGCCGGGCCGTCCCACGGCTCCATGAGCATCGAGTGGTACTCGTAGAACGCGCGGCGCTTCGGGTCGAGCGCGCCGTCCTGGTTCTCCCAGGCCTCCGGCACCATCATCATGACCGCGTGCGGGAGCGACCGGCCGGCCAGGTTGAGCAGCTCGACGGTCTCGTCGAACGAGGCGGAGTCGCTGCGGCCGGGCGAGACGATCGGGAACAGCGGGGCCAGGTCGCCCAGCTCGCGGCTCTTCAGCTGCGACTGGCGCGCGCGCATCCAGTTGCGGTTGCCCTGCACCGTGTTGATCTCGCCGTTGTGCGCGATCATCCGGAACGGCTGAGCGAGCGGCCACGACGGGAAGGTGTTGGTGGAGTACCGGGAGTGCACCAGCGCGAGCTTCGACGCGAAGCGCTCGTCGGACAGGTCCGGGTAGAACGGCTCCAGCTGGAGCGTCGTCACCATGCCCTTGTAGACGAGCGTGCGGCTCGAGAGCGACATGAAGTAGACCTCGAGCTCGCGCTCGACGCGCTTGCGCAGGCGGAAGGTCAGACGGTCGAGGCGCACGGAGGAGAGGGGCGTGCCGCTCTCGTCGGTCAGCTCGCTCCGGATGAACAGCTGCTCGATCGCCGGCATGGCGGCCCGGGCGAGCGTGCCGATCTCGTCGGGCTGCACGGGCACGGAGCGCCAGCCGACCACGGCGAGGTTCTCCTCGCGGGCGATGTCGGCGATCGTCGACTTGACCCGCTCGCGCTCGAACACGTCCACCGGGAGGAAGGCGTTGCCCACCGCGTACTGGCCCAGCGGCGGGAGCTCGAAGGGAGCGACCGCGCGGAGGAACTCGTCCGGGATCTGCGTGATGATCCCCGCGCCGTCGCCCGTTCCCGCGTCGGAGCCGACGGCGCCGCGGTGCTCGAGGTTGCGCAGCGCGTTCAGCGCGGCGTCGATGATGTCGTGGCCGGCGGTGCCGCGCATGGTGGCGACCATCGCGAGACCGCACGCGTCCTTCTCGGCGGCCGGATCGTACATCCCCTGCGCCGGCGGCATGCCCAGGAAGGGCACGGCGCGGGCCGGGGTCGAGGGCTGGGCGGAGGCCATGGGAACCGTCCTCACGGGGGTGATGGCTGATCGGGACGTCACTGGCCCGCGGTGGTGGAGGAGGAGCGGCTCCCCGATCGGGAGGGCCGCAGGGTTCTGCCGTGGCGCGAGCGTCGCGCGCCGCCGGCGGTGCCTGCACGACGACCCGCCCGCGGCAGCGCTCGTGGCTGCGCCGCGATGGGGCGGTCGTGGAGGTGTCGGGCACCCAGGAGGCGGTCGCGGAGGCTCCGCGACCTCCGTCAGGTGCGGGAGACCGTCGGCTTCTCGGCGTCGGTGCCGGAAGCAGGGGTGGTGGTGTCGTCGGAGTCGGACTCGACGTCCTCGAATTCTACCGCAGCCGGAGCGGGCGTCCACTCGCGACCCGGCCGGTAGGCCGAGGGCTCGGCGCCCGGGTGCTCGCGCTTCTGGATCACCACGAGGACCAGGCCGATGACCACGGCGATGAGCGCGGCCCAGACGTTGGTGCGGATGCCCCAGAAGAACTCGCTCGGGTCGATCCGGATGGACTCGAACCAGACGCGGCCGATCCCGTACCAGATCAGGTAGGCGGCGAAGACGGTGCCCCACTGCAGCTTGAGACGGCGCTCGAGCAGGAGGATGACCGCGATGCCGACGACGTTCCAGAGGATCTCGTAGAGGAAGGTCGGGTGGAAGAGCGTGCCCGCCGGGAGGCCGACGGGGAAGGCCGGGTTGGTGGTCTCGATCTCGAGGCCCCAGGGCAGGGTCGTGGGCAGGCCGAAGAGCTCGTGGTTGAACCAGTTGCCCAGACGCCCGAGCGCCTGCGCGGCGAGCATGCCGGGGGCGAGGGCGTCGGCGAAGGTCCAGAACCGCACTCCTGTCCAGCGGCAGCCGATGAACGCGCCGACCGCGCCTCCGATCAGCCCGCCGAAGATGGCGTTGCCGCCGTTCCAGATGCGGACGACCTCCCACGGGTCGGCGCCGTCGTAGAAGTAGTCGCCGGGGTGGGTGAGCACGTGGTAGGCGCGGGCGCCGACGATGCCGAGCGGCACGGCCCAGATGATGATGTCGAGCACGACCCATGGCTCCGCGCCGCGGCGCTTGAGGCGCTGGTTCGTCATGATCGTCGCCACGATGATCCCCGCGAGGATGCAGAGCGCATAGGTGTGGATCGCGAGCGTGAAGGTGCCGATCGTGAGGTCGTACTGACTCCACGCGTCGGGGGGGCTCGGAATGCTCAGCGGTACGGACACCGGTACTCGACCTTTCGAAGGAGGGGGTCCCCCGGGCACGGCTCGGCCGCGCCCCGGTGGGCATCCCGATTGTAGCGGGAGGGTGTCAGCGCGCGGAGCGCAGGCGGGTGCCCTCGGCGAGGCCGCGGGAGGTCTCGGCGACCGCGTCGACCCCGCCGGACGCCAGCGCCCGCACCAGGGCGGATCCGACGATGGCGCCGTCCGCGTAGGCGAGGATCTCGGCGACCTGCTCGCCGGTCGAGATGCCCAGGCCGACGCACGCGCTCTCGGAGCCGGCGGCGCGGAGGCGGTCGACCAGGGTGCGGGCCGCGGAGTCGACATCGGTGCGCGCGCCGGTGATGCCCATCGTCGAGACCGCGTAGACGAATCCACGGCTCGAGTCGACGGCCTGGCGCAGGCGCGTGTCCGTCGAGGACGGTGCCGCGAGGAACACGCGGTCGAGTCCGAGCCGCTCGGAGACGGCGAGCCACTCGGCGCCCTCGTCCGGGATCAGGTCGGGCGTGATGAGGCCGGACCCGCCGGCCTCGGCCAGATCGGTGGCGAAGCGCTCGACCCCGTACTGCAGGACGGGGTTGTAGTAGGTCATCACCAGGACCGGCACGTCGACGCGCGCCCGGATCTCGCGGACGGCCTCGAAGCCGTGGCGGAGGCGGAAGCCGCCCGCGATGGCGGCCTGGGTCGCCTCCTGGATGACGGGTCCGTCCATCACCGGATCGGAGTAGGGCAGACCGAGCTCGATCGCGTCGACGCCGTTCTCGGCCATGGCCACGGCGGCGTCGATGCTGGTCGGCAGGTCGGGGAAGCCGACGGGGAGGTAGCCGATCAGGGCGCCCGCCGCCTCCTCGTTCCGGCGCCGGACGGTCTCGGCGACGCTCGGTCCGCGGCCGCTCACGACTGCACCGCGCCCTGGTCCATGAGGCCGAAGTAGTGCGCAGCGGTCGTCATGTCCTTGTCGCCGCGGCCCGAGAGGTTGACCAGGATGGTGGCCTCGGGGCCGAGCTCGCGCCCGAGCTCCAGCGTGCCGGCCAGCGCGTGCGCGGACTCGATCGCCGGGATGATCCCCTCGGTGCGGCTGAGCAGCATGAGCGCGTCCATCGCGGCCGAGTCGGTGACCGCGCGGTAGTCGGCGCGGCCGATGCTCGAGAGCCACGCGTGCTCCGGGCCGATGCCCGGGTAGTCGAGGCCGGCCGAGATCGAGTGCGACTCGACGGTCTGGCCGTCCTCGTCCTGGAGGAGGAAGCTGCGGGCGCCGTGCAGGACGCCGGGGCGGCCCTTGCTGATGGTCGCCGCGTGGCGGGGGGTCTCGATCCCGTCGCCGCCGGCCTCGAAGCCGACGAGGCGGACCTCGGGGTCGTCGAGGAAGGCGTGGAAGATCCCCATCGCGTTGGAGCCGCCGCCGACGCAGGCGGTGACCGCGGTGGGCAGCGAGCCGGTCAGCTCGAGGACCTGCTCGCGCGCCTCCTCGCCGATGATCTTCTGGAAGTCGCGGACGAGGGCCGGGAACGGGTGCGGGCCCGCGACGGTGCCGAAGATGTAGTTCGTGGTGCCGACGTTCGTCACCCAGTCGCGCATCGCGTCGTTGATCGCGTCCTTGAGGGTGCGCGAGCCGGTCGTCACGGGGATCACCTCGGCGCCGAGCAGGCGCATGCGGGCGACGTTGAGAGCCTGGCGCTCGGTGTCGACCTCGCCCATGTAGACCACGCAGTCGAGGCCGAACAGGGCGGCGGCCGTGGCGGTCGCGACGCCGTGCTGGCCCGCTCCCGTCTCGGCGATGACGCGGGTCTTGCCGATCCGCTTGGTGAGCAGCGCCTGGCCCAGCACGTTGTTGATCTTGTGCGAGCCGGTGTGGTTGAGGTCCTCGCGCTTGAGGATGATCCGCGCTCCGCCGGCGTGCTCGGCGAACCGCGGCACCTCGGTGATGATCGACGGACGGCCGGTGTAGCTGCGGTGCAGCTCCATCAGCTCGGCCGCGAACGCGGGATCGACCTTCGTGCGCTCGTACTCGGCGCTCAGCTCGTCGAGGGCCTCGACGAGGGACTCGGGGACGTAGCGTCCGCCGAACTCGCCGAAGTAGGGGCCGAGTTCATCCCGGAGTGCCATGGGGGTACCGCCTATCGGAGTGGTCAGTGCGCCAGGAAGCCGGCGAGGGTGGAGACGGGGTCGCCGCCGGTGACGAGAGCCTCGCCCACGAGGACGACGTCGGCTCCGGAGCCGCGGTAGTGCGCGACGTCGTCGGCGGTGAGGACGGCCGATTCGGCCACCTTCACCGCGTCGTCGGGGAAGCGCTCGGAGAGGCGGCCGAAGAGGTCGCGGTCGAGCTGGAAGGTGGAGAGGTCGCGGGCGTTCACGCCGATGAGCCGCGCGCCGAGGTCGGCGGCCCGCTCGAGCTCGTCGGCCGAGTGCGTCTCGACGAGCGGGGTCATCCCCAGCTCGAGGACGAGGGCGTGCAGCTCGGCGAGCAGGGGCTGCTCGAGCGCGGCGACGATGAGGAGGACCAGGTCGGCTCCGGCCGCGCGGGCCTCGAGGACCTGGTACGGCTCGGCGACGAAGTCCTTGCGCAGGACGGGGATCGACACGCGCTCGCGGACCGCCTCGAGGTCCGCGAGGGACCCCTTGAAGCGGCGCTCCTCGGTGAGGACGCTGATCGCGCTCGCTCCCCCGAGCTCGTACTGTCCGGCCAGCTCGGCGGGGACGGGGATGTCGGCGAGGGCTCCGCGCGACGGGCTGGCGCGCTTCACCTCGGCGATGATCCTGACGCGCTCGGCGGGGGCCAGAGCGGCCAGGGCGTCGAGGGCGGGCGCCTGGGCGAGCGCGCGGCGCTCGACGGCTCCGAGCGGGGCGCTCTCGCGGCGCCGGGCCGCGTCGGCCAGGGCGCCGGCGGTGAGGTCGGCGAGCACCTAGGCGCGCGCCTTCGGGTTCGCCTTCGCGCCGTTGACGCCGTAGCCCGCCTTGGCCATGCCCATGCCCACGAGCAGACCCACCACGACCAGGCCGGCCGAGAGCCAGACCACCAGGGGCACGTCGAACCAGAACGCGATCGTGCCGATCGTGAATCCGACCAGCATGATGACGACGGCCGTCCACGCTGCGGGCGAGTGGCCGTGGTTGTCGTCGTCGTGCTCGGTGCTCATGGGTCTCCTCCTGGGGGTGCATCGGGACCTGAGCAGTCTAGCGTGAGGCGCCTGAGCGCCCGGCCCCGGACTCGCCTGCGCAGCCGCCTGCAGGAGGCGGGGATGCCGGACCGCCGGACACGACCCCGGCCGGTGTCAGCGGCCCGAGGTGGGGTCGTCGCCGCGCGAGAGCTCGTCCCACGAGACGACCGGGTCGATGTCGCCGTCGTCCGTCTGCAGGGTCGACGCGCCGTGGCCGTAGCCGTCGGCGGGCTCGAAGCGGGACGCGCGCTTCCGCGCCGCTCCCGGCCAGCGGCGCGAGGTCGCGAGGACGCCGATCCCGAGCAGCGCGGTGAGCACGCCGCAGACCAGGGCGACGACGGGCCAGGCCGTCGCGGAGGACGAGGCCACGAGCGCGGCGACGGACTGCTCCCCCGCGATGGCGGTCGCCTCCGTGACCAGCGAGGCGCCGGCGCGCACGGGGTCGCCCAGTGCCGTCGCGGCCGCGAGCACCACCGAGGCGCCGAGGACGACCTGGAGCACACCGAGCACGATCCGGAAGACGGGGCCGGCGATGGCGACGGCCGCGGCGAGGGCGAGGCCCGCGAGCGCCAGGGCGGAGAGCGCGGGCGCGGCGACGGTCCCGGCCACGTCGATCCGCTGGCCCTCCCCCTCGATCGCGGCCAGGGTCAGCGTGGACCAGGTCTGGGTGGAGGAGGTCAGCTCGAGCGCGGCGAGCAGCACGACCCCGAGGATAGCCGTGTACTTCAGCCGCCGTCCGCTCATGCTCACTCCGCCGGACCGAGGCCGGTGAACGGCACGAGGGGGTCGACGTCGAAGCAGGCGTGCTCGCCCGTGTGGCAGGCGGCGCCGATCTGCTCGACCTGGACCAGCAGGGTGTCGGCGTCGCAGTCGAGGGCGGCACCCCGCACGTACTGCGCGTGCCCGGACGTGTCGCCCTTGCGCCAGTACTCCTGGCGCGAGCGCGACCAGAAGGTGACGCGGCCCTCGGTGAGGGTGCGCCGGAGAGCCTCGCGGTCCATCCAGCCCATCATGAGCACCTCGCGGGTGTCGTGCTGCTGGATGATCGCGGGCAGGAGCCCGGCCGGATCGAAGGCGGCGCGGTCCAGGACGGCGTCGAGCTCGGCGGCGGTCATCGGATCTCGATCCCGGAGGCGGCGAGCGCGCGCTTGACGTCACCGATCGTCAGCTCGCGGTTGTGGAAGACGGAGGCGGCGAGCACGGCGTCGGCTCCCGCGTCGACGGCCGGAGCGAAGTGCTCGACGGCGCCGGCGCCTCCGGAGGCGATGACCGGCACGGAGCTCAGCTCCCGCATCGCGGCGATCAGCTCGAGGTCGAAGCCCTGCTTGGTGCCGTCGGCGTCGATGGAGTTGACCAGCAGCTCCCCGGCGCCGCGCTCGACGGCCTCGGCCGCCCAGGCCAGGGCGTCGAGCTCGGTCTCGCGGCGTCCGCCGTGAGTGGTGACGACGAAGCCGGACGCCGTGGCGTCGCTCCGCTTGACGTCGAGCGAGAGCACGAGCACCTGCGCGCCGAAGACGTCGGCGATCTCGCCGAGGAGCTCGGGCCGGGCGATCGCGGCGGAGTTGACGCCCACCTTGTCGGCGCCGTGCGCGAGCAGTCGCGAGACGTCCTCGGCGCTGCGCACGCCTCCGCCGACCGTGAGCGGGATGAAGACCTGCTCGGCGGTCGCCCGCACCACGTCGTAGGTGGTCGAGCGGTCGTCGACCGTGGCGGTGACGTCGAGGAAGGTCAGCTCGTCGGCGCCCTGCTCGAAGTAGAGGCGGGCGAGCTCGACGGGGTCGCCCGCATCGCGCAGGTTCTGGAAGTTGACGCCCTTCACGACGCGGCCGGCGGCGACGTCGAGGCAGGGGATGACGCGGACGGCGAGACTCATCGGCTCCCCCTCTACAGGCGCGCGGCGTGGATGGAGGTGACCAGGATCGCGCGGGCGCCCAGGTCGTACAGGCGGTCCATCACCTGGTTCATGTCCGAGCGCGGCACCATCACGCGGACGGCCACCCACTCGGCGTCGTGCAGCGGCGAGACCGTCGGCGACTCGAAGCCCGGGGCGATCGCCGTGGCGCTCTCCAGGAGCGCGACGGGGCAGTCGTAGTCGAGCAGCACGTACTCGCGGGCGACCAGCACGCCCTGCAGGCGGCGCAGCAGCACCGGGATGCCCTCGGGCTCCCCTGCGGCGGAGACCAGGACGGCGGTCGAGTCCAGGATGACCGGGCCGAAGATCTCGAGGCCGGCCTTGCGGAGCGTGGTGCCGGTCTCGACGACATCGGCGATGACGTCGGCGACGCCGAGCTGGATCGCGGACTCGACCGCGCCGTCGAGGCGGATCAGCGTCACCTCGACGCCGTGCTCCCGGAGGAAGCGGCCCACGAGGCCCGGGTAGCTGGTCGCCACGCGGAGGCCGTCGATCTGCGCGAGCTCGTCGTAGCGGCCTGCGGGCCCGGCGAAGCGGAAGGTGGAGTTCGCGAAGCCGAGGCTCGCGATCTCGCGCGCCTCGGAGCCGGAGTCGATCAGGAGGTCGCGGCCGGTGACCCCGACGTCGAGAGCGCCGGAGCCGACGTAGGTGGCGATGTCGCGCGGGCGCAGGTAGAAGAACTCCACCCCGTTGCGCTCATCGACGACGTGCAGCTCCTTCGGGTCGCGGCGGCCGGTGTAACCGGCCTCCGCGAGCATCTGACCGGCGGTCTCCGAGAGGGAGCCCTTGTTGGGGACGGCGACGCGCAGGAGCGCCGGGGCGGGGGTGGTGGTCACGGGACGTCCTTCATGACTCGACGGCTGTTCAGGGGGCGGCACGGCTCCTCGGGGAGCGTGCGGGCGCGACGGCGCGGAGCGGATACGCACCCCGGCGAGCGGGGCGGGGCTCACAGATGCCGGTAGACGTCGGCCGTCGTCAGTCCCTTGGCGAGCATGAGCACCTGCAGGTGGTAGAGCAGCTGCGAGATCTCCTCGGCGGTGCGCTCGTCGCCCTCGTACTCGGCGGCCATCCACACCTCGGCGGCCTCCTCGACGATCTTCTTGCCGATGAAGTGCACGCCGGCGTCGAGCTCGCGGACGGTGCCCGAACCCTCGGGACGGGCGGCGGCCTTCTCGCCCAGCTCAGCGAAGAGGTCGTCGAAAGTTTTCACCGGGGAAGTCTATACGGCGGCCGGGCGCGGGCCGCCTCAGTGCCGGTGCAGGTGAGCGGTCGCCGTCTCGCGCAGCGACGCGATCGCGGCCTCCGGGTCGTCCGCGCCGAAGACCGCGGAGCCCGCGACGAAGGTGTCGGCTCCCGCCTCCGCTGCGATCTCGATCGTGTCGGGAGCGATCCCGCCGTCGACCTGGAGCCAGACGTCGAGCCCGGTGCGGTCCACCACGTTCCGGAGGGTGCGCAGCTTGGGCATCGTCTCCTCCATGAAGGACTGGCCCCCGAAGCCGGGCTCGACCGTCATCACGAGGACCTGGTCGAACTCGGGCAGGAGGTCGAGGTAGTCGTCCACCATCGTGCCCGGCTTGAGCGCGATCCCCGCCCGCGAGCCGATCTCGCGCAGGCGCCGCGCCAGGGCCACGGCGTCGCGCGCGGCCTCGGCGTGGAAGGTCACGGAGTAGGCGCCGGTCTCGGCGTAGTCGGGGGCCCACCGGTCGGGGTCGTCGATCATCAGGTGCAGGTCGAGCGGGCGGGGCGAGACGTCCTGGAGGCGCTGGACCATGGTCAGCCCGAAGGTGAGGTTCGGCACGAAGTGGTTGTCCATCACGTCGACGTGCACGAGGTCGGCTCCGGCGATGCGCTGCAGCTCGGCCTCGAAGTTCACGAAGTCGGCGGAGAGGATGCTGGGGTTGATCCGTGCGGGCATGCCTCCAGCCTAGATCGGAGCGTCCTCCGCGTCCGCCCGGCCGAGGACGCTCCCGCTCCGGAGGGGTCAGGCGTTCCCGGACGCCGCCTCGAGGGGCCGGCGGCGGAGGAGCTGCACGAACATGGCGTCGGTGCCGTGCCGGTGCGGCCAGAGCTGCACGTGGAGGGGGCCGTCCGGCAGCGGGAGCGGGTCCGCCGTCACCGCGCGCAGCACGGCCGGCGTGTCGACGAGCTCGAGCTCGTGCCGCTCCTGCGCGAGGGCGAGCACGCGCCGGGTCTCGCCGAGGTGCGGCGAGCAGGTCACGTAGGCCAGCAGACCGTCGGGAGCGAGAGCCCTCACCGCGGAGTCGAGCAGCTCGCCCTGGAGTGCGGCCAGCGGCTCCACGTCGGCCGCGGACTTGCGCCAGCGCGCCTCCGGCCGCCGCCGCAGCGCACCGAGACCGGTGCACGGCGCGTCGAGGAGGATGCGGTCGAACGATCCCGGCTGCTCGTCGCCCAGGTCGCGCCCGTCGCCGGTGCGCACCTCGACCGACGGGTCGACGGCGGCCAGCGCCTGCCGCACCAGGCCCGCGCGGCCCGGGACCACCTCGTTGGCGAGCAGCGCCGCCCCTCCTGCGCGCGCCTCCGCCGCGAGCAGCGCCGCCTTGCCGCCGGGTCCCGCGCACAGGTCGAGCCAGCGCTCGCCCGGGCGGACCGGCCGTGCCCGGGAGAGCGCCAGAGCGGCGAGCTGGGAGCCCTCGTCCTGCACGCGCACGCGGCCCTCGTGCACCGCGGGGAACGCCTCCGGGTCGCCGCCGGTGCTGGTCATGCCGACCGGCGAGAACCGGTCGGGTTCGGCGTCGGCGATCTCGCCGGGAGACGCCAGGCCCGGCAGAGCCACCAGGTTCACGCGCGGAGCCGCGTTGTCGGCGGCGAGCAGCGCGTCGAGCTCGTCGGCCGCCCCCTCCGCCGCCAGCGCCCGTCGCAGGGCGCGCACGATCCACACGGGGTGGGAGCTCAGCGCGGCGATCCGGTCGTCCCCGGAGACCGCGGCCGCGGAGACCCGCTCGCGCCACTCGCCGGCGCTCGAGCGCGAGACCGCGCGCAGCACGGCGTTGGCGAAGGCCACCGCTCCCCGCGAGGAGCCGGCCGCGACGAGCGCGACGCTCTCGTTCACCGCGGCGTGCGGGGCCACGCGGGTCGCGAGCAGCTGGTGCACGCCCAGGCGCAGCGCGTCGAGCACGGGCGCATCGATGCTCTCGACGGACCGGCCGGCCGCGAGGGCGATCACGCGGTCGTAGTAGCCGGACATCCGCAGGGTGCCGTAGCAGAGCTCGGTGGCCAGTCCCGCGTCGGCGGGCGAGAGGCCGGCGGCGCTGATCCGCGCGGGCAGGATCAGGTTGGCGTAGGCGTCCGACCCGCTCACCGCGAGCAGGACGTCGTAGGCGACCCGGCGGGCGGGAGCGGCCTCGCGACGGGCGCTCACGCGAGCACCGTGCTCTCGCGCAGGCCGCGGGCCCAGTCGGCGCCGGCCATCGGGGTCCTGCCGGCGGGCTGGACGGTGACCAGCTCGACCGCTCCGTCCGCGGTGCCGACGAGGGCGCGCCCCGCGTCGAGGCGGACGACGCCGGGAGCGAGGTCCCCCTCGGCCGCGCGGACCGCGAGCACCTTGAGACGCGCGTCCCCCACCGCGGTCGAGGCTCCGGGCTCGGGAGTCGTTCCGCGCACGAGCGCGAGTACCCGCGCGGTCGGGAGGCTCCAGTCGATCCGGCCGTCGGCGGCGTCGAGCTTGGGAGCGGGGGTCGCCTCTCCGGCCTGCGGAGTCGCGACGGCCGTGCCCTCCTCCAGCGCGTCGACCACGCCGAGGGTGAGGCCGGCGCCGCTCCCGGCCAGCTCCGTCAGCAGCTCGCCCGCGGTGCGCTCCCCCGCGTCGACGGCGAGCTCGGCGTACACGTCACCGGCGTCGAGCTCGGCGACCAGCTGGAAGACGCTCGCGCCGATCCGCGTGTCGCCCGCCATCAGCGCCCGCTGGACGGGAGCCGCCCCGCGCCAGCGCGGCAGCAGGGAGAAGTGCAGGTTGATCCAGCCCAGGCGCGGCACCGCCAGCAGGCGCTGCCGGACGAGGCCGCCGTAGGCCACGATCACGCCGAGGTCGGGGGCGAGCTCCGCGATCCGGTCGGTCACGTCCTCGTCGAGGCGGTTCGCCCGGATCACCGGGATCCCCAGCTCCTCGGCCGCGACGGCGACCGGCGAGGGGGTGAGCACGCGCTTGCGGCCCACCGGGGCGTCCTCCCGGGTGACCACGGCGACGACCTCGTGCGCGGAGGCGGCGAGGTCGCGGAGGGTCGGAACGGCGGCGGCGGGCGTGCCGGCGAAGACGAGGCGCACGGGGGTCTCCTGGGGAGTCAGAGGATGTCGGGGTCGTCGAGACGGACCCGGAGCCGGGGGGCCGGCCGGAAGCGGCCGGGCGTGGTCGGCGGGCGACGACGGCGCGTGGCGTTGCGGATCACGGCGGAGCGGAGGCGCGCGGCCACATCCGCACCGCGAGCGTAGTCGAACCGGACGATCGCCCGGACGGAGCCGTCCTCGAGCCCGACAGGACCGAGGACCTCGTGCCGGTCGTCCTCGTCGAGCGCGTCGAGCGCCTCCTCCACCGCGTGCGCGTCGCCGCTCACCGTGGCCAGGCGCACCGCGGGCGGGAAGCGCAGAGCGCGCCGCTCCTGGAGCTCGGCCCGGAGGTACTCGGCCTGCCGCCAGGTCGCCAGGGCGGTCGCGAGCCGGCCGCCGACCCCGACCAGGAGGACCGGCGCGCCCGGGCGGGCCAGCGCCGCGGCGTTCGACCAGGTGCGGAGCGCGTCGTCGGCGACCCGCAGGCTCTCGCGGGCCAGCATCCGCTCGCCGTCCAGCAGCAGGACGGCGTGGTAGCCGCCGTCGGCCCGCGGCTCCGCCCCGCGCGTGGCCACGACGAGCGCGGGCTCGTCGGGGAGGGTGAGCACGGGGCGCTGCCCGTCGGCGACGATCACCTTGGCACCCGGGAAGGCGCGTCCGAGCTCCTCCGCGGTGCGGCCCGCGCCGAGGGAGACGAGGCGCAGAGCCGTCGCCTCGCAGACGGAGCAGGTCCAGTCGGCCGCGATCAGGCCGCACCAGCCGCAGCTCGGCCGCCCGCCCTCGGAGTGCACGCCGAGCGGACCCTGGCAGCGGTTGCAGCGTGCGACGGTCCGGCAGCGGGCGCAGGCGACCACCGGCGCGTAGCCGGGGCGCGCGACCTGGACGAGCACGGGACCGGAGTCGAGGGCCTTCCGCGCCTCCCGCCAGGCGGAGGAGGGGATGCGCGCTGCCGCGTCGTGCTCGTCGGCCGCCCACTGCTGGGCGGTCGGCACGACGTGCGGGCGGCGGCTCGGCCGCGGCTCCACCTCGGTCGCGAAGCCGATCTCGACGAGCCGCTCGACCTCGACCGTGCGCGTGTTGCCGAGCAGGACGAGGCCGGCGCCGCTCTGCTCCTGCCGCACCAGGGCGACGTCGCGGGCGTGCGCGTAGGGCGCGAGCGGCTCGGCGAAGAGCGGATCGCCGTCGTCCCAGAGCGCGATCAGGCCGAGGGCGGAGGAGGGCGCGTAGAGGACGGAGCGGTTGCCGACGACGACCCGCGGCCCGGGATCGAGGCAGCGGACGAAGGCGGAGTAGCGCTCGGCGCCCTTCTGCCGCGCATCGAGGCGCACCACCGCCTCCGCGGGGACGAGGGCGGCGAGAGCGAGCTCCAGCTGCTCCTGGTCGCGGTAGTCGGGGACCGCCAGGATCGCGTCGCGGCCCGCGGCGAGCGTGTCCCGGGCGAGCTCGGCGAGCGTGACGGCCCAGCCGCCGACCCACGCGCCCGAGTCGAGCCTCACGGGAGCCGGCACGGCGCCGACCGCCAACCGGGCCCCTTCGGCGAGTCCCGCGAAGGAGGCGGCGGGGTAGCCCGTCACGCCGCCCGCCTCGACCGCGGGCGCCGCAGGAGCGGGACCCGCGGCGAGTCGCGCCTTCTCGACGCGGACGTGGCGGCGCGGCACGGCCAGGCGCAGCACGTCGCTCGCGCCTCCGGAGGCGCGGTCGGCCACCCGGCGGGCGAGGGCCCAGACCTCCGGGGTCAGCACGACGAGCGGCGAGACCAGCTCCTCGATGCCGCTGAGCGCTCCGGCGTGCTCGGTCCCCTCCCCCGTCTCGACGACGAACGCGTCGGCGATCCGGCCTCCGGTCCGCAACGGCACCCGCACGCGCACGCCGGGGACCACCTCGCCGCGCAGCGCCTCCGGCACCGCGTAGTCCAGGAGCCGGTCGAGCTGCGGGAGGGGCGAGTCCAGGAGCACGCGCGCGACGGCTCCGCTCGTCGCCATCGCCGCCGCGCCCGCTACGAGAGGCCCGCGGCGGAGCGCAGGTCGTCGACCCGGTCGAGGCGCTCCCAGGTGAAGTCGGGGAGCTCCCGGCCGAAGTGGCCGTAGGCCGCGGTCTGCGCGTAGATCGGGCGGAGCAGGTCGAGTGCGTGGATGATCGCGGCCGGGCGCAGGTCGAAGACCGAGCGGATCGCCTCGGTGATCGTCTCGTCGGAGACGGTGCCGGTGCCGAAGGTCTCGACGTAGAGGCCGACCGGGGCCGCCTTGCCGATGGCGTAGGCGACCTGCACCTCCAGCCGCGAGGCGAGCCCCGCGGCGACCGCGTTCTTGGCGACCCACCGCATGGCGTAGGCGGCCGAGCGGTCCACCTTCGACGGGTCCTTGCCCGAGAACGCGCCGCCGCCGTGGCGGGACGCTCCGCCGTAGGTGTCGACGATGATCTTGCGGCCGGTGAGCCCGGCGTCACCCTGAGGGCCGCCGATCTCGAAGCGGCCCGTCGGGTTGATCAGCAGGCGCACGGCGGAGGAGTCGAGGTCGACCGTCTCGAGGACGGGGCGGATGACGTGCGCCGCGATGTCCGCGTGGATCGTCTCGGTGCTGACGTGCTCGGCGTGCTGGGTGGACAGGACGACGGTGTCGATGGTGGACGGCGTCGTGCCGTCGTAGCCGATGGTGACCTGGGTCTTGCCGTCGGGTCGGAGGTAGTCGAGCTCGCCCGACTTGCGGACGGCGGCCAGGCGCTCGGCGAGGCGGTGCGAGAGCCAGCTCGGCAGCGGCATGTACTCGGGGGTCTCGTCGGTCGCGAAGCCGAACATCAGGCCCTGGTCGCCCGCGCCCTGGCGGTCGAAGGCGTCCTCGCCCGCCTCGGAGGAGCGGACCTCGAGCGCCGTGTCGACGCCCGCCGCGATCTCGGGCGACTGCTGGCCGATCGAGACCGAGACGCCGCAGGAGCGGCCGTCGAAGCCCTTCTCCGAGGAGTCGTAGCCGATCTCGACGATCGTGTCGCGCACGATCTTGGGGATCTCGACGTAGCCGCTCGTGGAGACCTCGCCCGCGACGTGCACGAGCCCCGTCGTGACCAGCGTCTCGACGGCGACCCGGCTGCGCGGGTCCTCGCGGAGCAGGGCGTCGAGGATGCGGTCCGAGATCTGGTCGCAGATCTTGTCCGGGTGGCCCTCGGTGACGGACTCGGAGGTGAACAGGCGGAGGGGACCGGAGGTCATGCTTCTCTTCTCGTCCCGGCTCGTGCGGACCGGGGTCGTTCGTACCGGGAGTGGCCTGGCGGGCGGATGCCGGGCGGCAGGCGATCGGCGCCTGGGCGGGCGGACCGGCGGGGCTAGCGCACGACCGCGTCGAGGACGCGATCGGCCACCTCCGCCTTGCTGCCCGAGGCCTCGCCAACTATATCGCCGGCCCGATCGAGGACCACGACGGCGTTGCTGTCGCTCTGGAAACCCTCGGCCCAGCCCACCCTGTTGAGGACGAGCAGGTCGCAGCCCTTGCGGGCGATCTTGGCGCGGCCGAGGGCGAGCATCGCGTCCCGGTCCGGCTCGGTCTCCGCGGCGAAGCCGACGACGATCTGCCCCTCCCGCCGGGAGGCGGAGATCTCGGCGAGGACGTCCGGGTTCTTGACGAGCTCGAGGACGAGACGGTCGCCCTGCTGCTCCTTCTTGATCTTCGCGTCGGCGACCGAGGCGGGCCGGTAGTCGGCGACGGCCGCGGCCATGATCACGACGTCCGCGCCGGGGGCCGCGGCGAGGGCGGCCTCGCGCAGCTCGAGCGCGGTGCCCACCGGGAGGACCGTGACGCCCTCCGGCGCCGGCACGTCGAGGTTCGCGGCGAGGAGGGTGACCTCCGCGCCCCGGGCCGCGGCGGCCAGCGCGAGCGCGACGCCCTGCCTGCCGCTGGAGCGGTTGCCGACGAAGCGCACCGGGTCGAGGGGCTCGCGGGTGCCGCCGGCGGTCACGAGGACGCGCACGCCCGCGAGGTCGCGGCGGGCGGAGGCGGAGCGGGCGTGGACGGCGAGGGCCTCCGCCACGATCGTCTCGGGCTCCTCCATGCGGCCGGGGCCCGAGTCGGCGCCGGTGAGGCGGCCGACCGCGGGGCCGACGACGTGCACGCCGCGGGAGCGGAGCACCGCCGTGTTCGCGACGGTGGCGGCGTTCGCCCACATCTCGGTGTGCATCGCGGGGGCGACCACGAGCGGGGCGGTGCTCGCGAGCACCGTGTTGCCGAGCAGGTCGTCGGCGAGGCCGGCGGCGAGCTTGGCGAGCGTGTGCGCCGTCGCGGGCGCGATCACGATGAGGTCGGCGGCCTGGCCGATGGCAACGTGCCGGACCTCGGCGACGCCCTCGTAGAGCTCGGTGTGCACCGGGTTCCGCGAGATGGCCTCGAGGGTGGGCTTCCCGACGAAGCGCAGCGCGGCCTCGGTCGCGACGACGTGCACGTCGTGCTCCGCGAGGACCAGCGCGCGGACGACTCCGACGGCCTTGTACGCGGCGATGCCGCCGGTGATGCCGACGACGACCTTGAGCCGTCGGCCGGCCTCGAGAGAGGAGCCCACCCGGAGGGGACTACTCGGCGAGGGGCTTGGCGACGAGCTTGTCCTCGTTGATCTCGTGCAGTGCGACCGAGAGGGGCTTGTCGTCGATGGTGGAGTCGACCAGCGGGCCGACGTTGTCGAACAGGCTGCCCTCGTGGAGGTCGGCGTAGTAGTCGTTGATCTGGCGGGCGCGCTTGGAGGCGAAGATCACCAGCGCGTACTTGGAGTCGACCTTCGAGAGGAGCTCGTCGATGGGCGGGTCGATGATGCCGAGGTTGTTGGCCATGGGTGTCTCCTTGCAGGCGCATCAGCGCCGATCTGCGGCTCCGGAGCAACACGGCGCGCGGGCTCCGAGGGGCGTGTGCCCGGTGGGACCCGGGGCGTCGGCCCGGAGGTGGTCGGTGGCCCGGTGTCAGCGGCCCGGGTCAGCGGGCGCGCCGTCGGCACGAGGCGACATCAATTCTACGACCTCGCGGGCCGCTTCGGGCACGGTGCTGTTGACGACGGCGAAATCGAACTCGTCCTGCGCGGCCAGCTCCACCTTCGCGGTGGCCAGGCGGCGCTCCTGCTCCTCCGCGCTCTCGGTGCCGCGGCCGACCAGCCGGCGGACCAGCTCGTCCCAGCTCGGCGGCAGGAGGAAGACCAGCCGCGCGTCCGGCATCCGCTCGCGCACCTGACGGGCACCCTGGATGTCGATCTCGAGCATCACCTGCCGGCCCTGCTCCAGCGCGGCGTCGATGGGGCCGCGGGGCGTTCCGTAGCGGTGAGCGTTGTGGACGACGGCGTACTCGAGGAACTCCCCCGCCGCGACCATCCGGTCGAACTCGGCGTCGTCGACGAAGTAGTAGCTGACGCCGTCCACCTCGCCCGGACGCGGGGCCCGGGTGGTGGCCGAGACCGAGAGCAGGACGTCCGGGTAGTTCTCGCGGATGTAGGTCGACACCGTGCCCTTGCCGACCGCGGTCGGACCGGCGAGGACGAGCAGGCGGTTGCGGCCGGGGCGGCGCTGCCGCGACTCCCGCTCCTCCAGGAACGACGCCAGGCCCTCGACCTGGCGCCGGCCGAGCCCGCCGAGGCGCTTCGACTCAGCGATCCGCAGCTGGTCCATCACCCTGGGCGTCTTGACCACGCCGAGCGCGGGCACGGCGCGGAGCAGCTCGCTGACGCGCATCCGCCCCTCGACTCCGAGCGGCTCGGCCTGGGCGGCCGCGAGCACGGCGGTCGCGGGGCGGCGTCCGGCGGCGACGGCCTTCTTGACGGCGGCGCGGGCACGGCGCGCCGCGATCGCGGCCTCGGAGGCGGCGCGCCGGTCGACCTCGGGCGGCGAGGGACGGCGCACGGCCTCCGGGCCCGAGGAGGCGCCGGGATCGGGGCTGACGGTTTCAGCGGACAAGGGTCTCCTGGATGTCGGTCGCGCGGCGGGTGATCTCGGCCGCGATCCCCGAGGGGCCGGCGCCGAGCACGCTCCGCGACTCGCTGACGATGGTGGCGGCGCTCAGCGCGCCGAACAGCCGCTGCGCGTCCGCGACGGCCGCGCCCTGGTGGCCGAAGCCGGGCGCGAGCACCGGGAGTGCGGGGTGCAGCGGCTCGTCGATGCCGATGCCGAAGTCGCCCAGGGCGACCGTGGCGCCGAGCACCACGCCGACCGAGCCGATCGACGCGCGAGCGTGAGCGTCGTTCCAGGATGCCACGTCCGCCACGACCGCGCGTGCCACGGTGTATCCCGCCCGGCCGCCGTCCTGCACGAGGGCGCGCTGCACGGGACGTGCCTCGGGGTTGGAGGTGGCTGCGAGGACGAACACGCCCTTGCCCGCCTCCTCGGCGAGGGTCAGCATCCCCTCGAGGGAGCCGAGCCCCTGGTAGGCCGCCGCGGTCAAGGCGTCCGCCTCGAGCGGCGAGCCCGGCCGGAGCCACGCCTCGGCGTAGGCGGTGACGCTCGTGCCGATGTCGCCGCGCTTGACGTCGGCGATCACCAGCAGTCCGGCCTCGCGCGCGTCGGCGAGCACGCGCTCGAGCGCGGCGTAGCCCGCCGAGCCGTGCCGCTCGAAGAACGCGATCTGCGGCTTCACCACGCCCACGCGGCCGGCCGCCGCCTCGACGACCGTGCGGCCGAAGCTCTCGAGTCCGGCTGCGTCGTCGGCGAGGCCCCACGCGTCGAGCAGGTACGCGTGCGGGTCGATCCCGACGCAGAGCCGGCCGTGCGCGGCGAACGCCGCCTCGAGGCGCGAGCCGAAGGAGGCGGTGCCCGCCGCGCCGCCGCTCACGCGGTGCGCTCCGCGCGGCGCAGGGCGTAGTCCTGCAGGCTCGTCACCTCGAAGGGCTCGTTCGCCGCGTCGAGCGAGGCGACCGCGGCCGCGAGCTGGGCGATCGTGGTGAACAGCGGCTTGTCCGCGGCGACCGCGGCGGCGCGGATCTCGTAGCCGTCGGCGCGGGTCGCTCCTCCGCTGGGCGTGTTGATCACCACGTCGACCTCGTCGCGGGCGATCAGCTCGACGATGGAGGGCGCGTCGCCCTCGGCGGTCTCGCTGTACTTGCGGACCACGCGGGCCTGGATCCCGTTGCGGTTCAGCACCTCGGCCGTGCCCTCGGTCGCGAGGATGTCGAAGCCGAGCTGGCGCAGGCGCAGCGCGGGCAGGACGATCGAGCGCTTGTCGCGGTCGGCGACCGAGATGAACACGGTCCCGCTCGCCGGCATGCCGCCGTACGCGGCGTCCTGGCTCTTCGCGAAGGCGCGCGGGAAGTCGCGGTCGATCCCCATGACCTCGCCGGTGGAGCGCATCTCGGGCCCGAGCAGCGAGTCGACGATCTGGCCCTCCTTGGTGCGGAAGCGCTTGAACGGCAGGACCGCCTCCTTCACCGCGATGGGAGAGTCCATCGGGACGTCGGAGCCGTCGCGCTCGGGCAGCAGGCCCTCGGCCTTCAGCGCGGCGATGGTCTCGCCCACCATCAGGCGCGACGCGGCCTTCGCGAGCGGGATCCCCAGCGCCTTCGACACGAACGGCACGGTGCGCGAGGCCCGGGGGTTCGCCTCGAGCACGTAGAGCACGCCCTGGCCGATCGCGAACTGGACGTTCAGCAGTCCCCGGACGCCGACGCCCTGCGCGATCGCGAGGGTCGCCTCCCGCACCTGGTCGATCTGCCGGCGGCCGAGCGTCACCGGCGGGAGCGTGCACGCCGAGTCGCCGGAGTGGATGCCGGCCTCCTCGATGTGCTCCATCACGCCGCCGATGTAGAGCTGCTCCCCGTCGAAGAGCGCGTCGACGTCGATCTCGATCGCGTCGTCGAGGAAGCGGTCCACCAGCAGCGGGTGCGCCTCGTCGATGATCCCCTCGCCGGCCATCCGCTCGAAGTAGTCCTCGAGCTGGGGCGTGCCGTAGACGATCTCCATGCCGCGCCCGCCGAGGACGAACGACGGACGGACGAGGACCGGGTAGCCGATCTCCACCGCGACCTCACGGGCGCCGTCGAGGTCGGTCGCGGTGCCGTTGCGCGGAGCGAGAAGCCCCGCCTCGTCGAGGATCCGCGAGAACGCGCCGCGCTCCTCCGCGAGGTCGATGTTCGCGGGGGTGGTGCCGAGGATGGGCACGCCGGCCGCCTCGAGGCCCGCGGCGAGCCCGAGCGCCGTCTGGCCGCCCAGCTGCACGACGACGCCGACGAGCTCGCCGGACTGCGACTCCGCGTGGATGACCTCGAGCACGTCCTCGAGAGTCAGCGGCTCGAAGTAGAGGCGGTCCGAGGTGTCGTAGTCGGTCGAGACCGTCTCGGGGTTGCAGTTGATCATGATCGTCTCGAAGCCCGCGTCCGAGAGCGCGAACGAGGCGTGCACGCAGGAGTAGTCGAACTCGACCCCCTGGCCGATGCGGTTGGGGCCGGAGCCCAGGATGACGACCTTGCGGCGGTCGGCGGCGACGACCTCCGTCTCCTCGTCGTACGAGGAGTAGTGGTACGGCGTGAGCGCCGGGAACTCGCCCGCGCAGGTGTCGACGGTCTTGTAGACCGGGCGCACGTCCAGCGCGTAGCGGGTGCGGCGGACCTCCGCCTCGTCGAGCCCGCGGAGCTCGGCGATCTGCGCGTCCGAGAAGCCGTGGTCCTTCGCCAGGCGGAGGAGTCCGGCGTCGAGGCCGTCGTGCTCGCGCACCAGGTCGGCGATCTCGTTGATCAGCACGATCTGGTCGAGGAACCAGGGGTCGATCTTCGTGGACTCGAACGCCTGCTCGACCGTGGCTCCCAGGCGCAGCGCCTGCTGCACGGTGACGATGCGGCCGTCGGTCGGGGTCCTCGCGATCTCGAGGAGCTCCTCGACCGAGCGCTCCTGCGCGCCCCAGTGGAACGACGAGCCGCGCTTCTCGAGCGAGCGGAGCGCCTTCTGCAGCGCCTGCGCGTAGTTGCGGCCGATCGCCATCGCCTCGCCCACCGACTTCATGGTCGTGGTCAGCGTCTTGTCGGCGGCCGGGAACTTCTCGAACGCGAACCGCGGGACCTTCACGACCACGTAGTCCAGCGTCGGCTCGAAGCTCGCCGGCGTCACCTTGGTGATGTCGTTCGGGATCTCGTCCAGGCGGTAGCCGATGGCGAGCTTCGCGGCGATCTTGGCGATCGGGAAGCCGGTCGCCTTGGAGGCGAGGGCGGAGGAGCGGGAGACGCGCGGGTTCATCTCGATCACGATGATCCGGCCGTCCGCCGGGTCGATCGCGAACTGGATGTTGCAGCCGCCGGTGTCCACGCCCACGTCGCGGATGATCCGGATGCCGATGTCGCGCAGCTTCTGGTACTCGCGGTCGGTGAGGGTCAGCGCCGGTGCGACGGTGATCGAGTCGCCCGTGTGCACGCCGACGGGGTCGACGTTCTCGATCGAGCAGACGACGACCGTGTTGTCGGCCGTGTCGCGCATGAGCTCGAGCTCGTACTCCTTCCAGCCGAGGATCGACTCCTCCAGGAGAACCTCGGTGGTGGGGCTCTGGTGCAGGCCGTCGCCGACCATCCGCACCAGCTCCTCGCGGGTGTAGGCGAAGCCGGAGCCCAGGCCGCCCATGGTGAACGACGGGCGGATGACGAGGGGATAGCCCAGGTCCTCGGCGTACTCGATCGCCTCGTCGACGGTGTGCGCGATGTAGGACTTCGCGACGTCGGCGCCCGCGTCCAGCACCAGCTGCTTGAAGATCTGGCGGTCCTCGCCGCGGTTGATCGCCTCGAAGCTCGCGCCGATGAGCTCGACGCCGTACTTCTCGAGGATCCCGAGGTCGTGCAGCTGGATGGCCGCGTTCAGGGCCGTCTGCCCGCCGAGGGTCGGCAGGATCGCGTCCGGCTTCTCCTTGGCGATGATCGCCTCGATCGCCTTGGGCGTGATCGGCTCCACGTAGGTGGCGTCGGCGAAGTCGGGATCGGTCATGATCGTCGCCGGGTTGGAGTTGACGAGGATCACGCGCACCCCCTCGGCGCGCAGCACGCGGCAGGCCTGGGTGCCGGAGTAGTCGAACTCGACGGCCTGTCCGATGACGATCGGGCCGGAGCCGATGACCAGGACGCTCTGGATGTCTTCCCTGCGCGGCATTACTTCTGCTCTCCGATGCTGCTGGTCGTGGGGATGTCGGTGGGCTCCGAGGCCCCGCGCCCGGCCGTGCGCTGCACGACCATCTCGCGGAAGCGGTCGAAGAGGTGGTTGGAGTCGTGCGGGCCGGCCGCCGCCTCCGGGTGGTACTGCACCGAGAAGGCGGGGATGTCGAGGCAGCGCAGGCCCTCCACGACCGAGTCGTTGAGGGAGTAGTGGCTGACCTCGACGCGGCCGAAGCCCTCGGGCGAGTCCAGCTCGCCCTCGATCGGCGCGTCCACGGCGAACCCGTGGTTCTGCGAGGTGATCTCCACGCGGCCGGTGAGCTTGTCGAGCACGGGCTGGTTGATCCCGCGGTGGCCGAACGGGAGCTTGTAGGTGCCGAAGCCGAGAGCGCGCCCCAGCAGCTGGTTGCCGAAGCAGATGCCGAAGAACGGCAGGTCGGCGCGCAGCGTGGTGCGCAGCAGCTCGACGTGGCGGTCCGAGGCCTCGGGGTCGCCGGGGCCGTTGGAGAAGAAGAGCGCGGACGGGTCGAGCGCGAGCACCTGCTCGGCGGTCACCGACTCGGGCAGCACGTGGACGTCGAAGCCGCGCTCCGCGAGGTAGTTGACCGTCGAGGTCTTCACCCCCAGGTCGATGACCGCGACCGAGCCGACGCGCTCGCCGCGGGCGGGCACCGTGTACTGCTCGTCGGTCGAGACCGAGGAGGAGAGGTTGAGCCCCTGCATCTGCCGGCCGCCGAGGACCAGCGCGAGCTGCTCCTCCTCGGGGAGGGCGAGGTCCTCGCCGGAGAACACGCCGGCGCGCATCGAGCCGGCCGAGCGGATGTGGCGGGTGATCGCCCGGGTGTCGACGCCGGAGATCCCGACGATGCCGTCGGTCTCCAGGTCGTCGCCGAGGGAGCGCTGCGCGCGGAAGTTGGAGACGACGCGGGAGGGGTCGCGGACGACGTAGCCGGCGACCCAGATGCGGCGCGACTCCATGTCCTCGTCGTTGGTCCCGGTGTTGCCGATGTGGGGCGCGGTCTGCACGACGATCTGGCCGGCGTAGCTCGGGTCGGTCAGCGTCTCCTGGTACCCGGTCATGCCGGTGGCGAAGACGATCTCGCCCAGGGTGCGGCCTCGGGCGCCGTAGGCCTGTCCCCGGAATCGTCGTCCGTCCTCGAGGACGAGGACGGCGGTGGGTTCGGTGCTGAGGCGTGTCGTTGGCACGGACTAGGAGCCCTTCTGGGTCGTGTCGGGACCGCCGTCGGCGGCTCCGGGGTGGGAGGGGGAGGAACGGGGGCCGGCGAGGCGCTGCAGCTCGGCGACCAGGTGCGCCCGGAGGGCGGGCTCGGCCACGCGGAGGTAGCTGTCGACGGTCTCGTCGCCGCGGGGCGACCAGGAGATCACGAGCAGGCCGCCCTCCTCGACGACGCGGTCGATCACGTAGCTGCCCTGGCCCGCTCCGCGCAGGAGGGAGGCCGGGATCACCGTCTCGCGCTCGCCGACGGGGGCGATCACGACGCCGCGCTCGTGGAGGCGCAGCACAGCGTTGCCGCGGAAGCCGAGCCCCGGCAGCACGACGCGCTCGAGCGGCTGCTCGAAGCGGGTCGTGGCCACGTACGGGAGGTCGACGCGCTCGACCTCGGCGCCCAGCGAGGACGCGGGCACGGGCTCCGGCGCGAGGGCGGCCGAGCGGCGGCGCCGCGCGCGCCAGGAGAGCAGCATGCCGACGAAGACGAGGACGACGACCGCGGCGATGACGATCGTGATCGCGGCCCTATCCACGGGAGGCCTTCGCGGAGGCGGCGACGACCGCCGCGTCGACGAGCTCGCCGTCCAGCACGGTCGGGAAGCCCCGGTGGAGGGTGGCGACGACGCGGCCCGGCAGCTCGCGACCGAGGTACGGGGAGTTGCCGCTGCGGCCGCGCAGGTCCTCGACGGAGAAGCGGCGTCGCGCCTCCGGGTCGTAGAGCACGACGTTCGCGGCGGCCCCGACGGCGAGGCCGCGGTCGTAGCCGTCGAGCCGGCCGACGCGGGCGGGGGCGGAGGAGAGCACGCGCGCGACGTCGGACCAGCTCATCCGCCCGTCCTCGACGACGGCGGCGTGCACCACGCTCAGCGCGCTCTCGAGGCCGACCATGCCGAACGCCGCGGCGTCCCACTCGCAGTCCTTCGCCTCGACCGGGTGCGGCGCGTGGTCGGTGGCGACGATGTCGATGGTGCCGTCGGCGAGGGCCTCGCGGAGGGCGAGCACGTCCTCGTCGCGGCGCAGCGGCGGGTTCACCTTGAAGCGGGCGTCGTAGCTCGGCCCGTCCTGGCCGGCGACGGCCTGCTCGGTGAGGAGCAGGTGGTGGGGGGTGACCTCGGCGGTCACGTCGATCCCCCGGGCCTTCGCCCAGCGGATGACGTCGACCGAGCCCGCGGTCGAGACGTGGCAGACGTGGAGGCGGGAGCCCACGTGCTCGGCGAGGAGCACGTCGCGGGCGATGATCGCCTCCTCGGCCACGGCGGGCCAGCCCTGCAGGCCGAGGGCGCTGGAGACGGCGCCCTCGTTCATCTGTGCGCTCACGGTGAGCCGCGGCTCCTGCGCGTGCTGGGCGACGACTCCGTCGAACGCCTTGACGTACTCGAGAGCGCGGCGCATCAGCAGCGCGTCCGAGACGCACTTCCCGTCGTCCGAGAAGACCCGCACGGCCGCGCGGCTGCGGGCCATCGCGCCGAGCTCGGCGAGCGACTCCCCCGCCAGACCCACGGTCACCGCGCCGATCGGGCGGACCGTCGCGTAGCCGGCGTCCTCGCCCAGGCTCTGCACCTGCTCGACCACGCCCGCGGTGTCCTGCACCGGCGAGGTGTTCGCCATCGCGAAGACGGCGGTGAAGCCTCCGGCGGCCGCAGCTCGCGTCCCGGTGAGGATCGTCTCGCTCTGCTCGAACCCCGGCTCGCGCAGGTGGGTGTGCAGGTCGACCAGGCCGGGCAGCGCCAGCAGGCCGTCGGCGTCGATCACGCGGGCCCCGCGAGAGTCGAGGTCGGCGCCGATCTCGACGATCACGCCCCCGTCGATCAGCAGGTCGGCGGTCGACTCGTCGGCGAGCGTCGCCCCCGAGATCAGGATCCGCTCCGGCGCCGTGCTCTGAAGCGGCTGGGCAGTGCTCATCAGTGGACCTCCCGTTCGCCGGACAGCAGCAGGTAGAGCGCGGCCATCCGGACGGACACTCCGTTCGTGACCTGTTCAAGCACCGTGGAGCGGCTCGAATCGGCGGCCGCCGAGGAGATCTCGACGCCCCTGTTCATGGGTCCGGGGTGCATGACGATGGTATCGGGACCCAGCCGGGCGAGCCGCTCGTCGTCGAGGCCCCAGATCCGCGCGTACTCCCGGCCGTTGGGGAAGAACCCGCTCGACATCCGCTCGAGCTGGATGCGCAGGAGCATCACGACGTCGGGGAGCCCGGTGTCGATCGCCTCGTCCAGATCGAAGCGGATGGTCGCGGGCCAGTCGCGCGTGTCGACCGGCACGAGGGTCGGCGGTGCGACCAGGGTCACCTCGGCGCCCAGCGCCGTCAGCAGCCAGACGTTCGAGCGCGCCACCCGCGAGTGCAGGACGTCGCCCACGATCGTGACCGCGACGCCGTCGAGGCTCTTGCCGCGGGACGCGGAGGCGCCGTGCAGGCGCCGGCGGATGGTGAACGCGTCCAGGAGCGCCTGGGTCGGGTGCTCGTGGGTCCCGTCACCGGCGTTGAGGATCGACGCGTCGATCCAGCCGCTCGCCGCCAGAACCGCGGGGGCTCCGGAGGCGCTGTGGCGGATGACCACGCCGTCGGCGCCCATCGCGGCGAGCGTCTGCGCGGTGTCCTTCAGGCTCTCGCCCTTGGAGACGCTGGAGCCCTTCGCGCTGAAGTTGATGACGTCGGCCGAGAGCCGCTTCGCCGCCGCCTCGAACGAGATCCGCGTGCGGGTGGAGTCCTCGAAGAAGAGATTGACCACGGTCTTCCCGCGCAGGGTCGGCAGCTTCTTGACCTCGCGGTTCTGCACGTCCGCCATGTCCTCGGCGATGTCGAGGAGTGCGATCGCGCTCGCGCGGTCGAGGTCCCGGGTCGAGAGCAGGTGCTTCACGGAGCCGTCTCCTCGCCGGCGGCCTGCGACTCGATCGCGACCACGTCCTCACCGTCCGTCTCGACGAGCCGGACGTTGATCCGCTCACTCAGGCTGCTCGGCAGGTTCTTGCCGACGAAGTCCGCCCGGATCGGGAGCTCGCGGTGCCCGCGGTCGACCAGCGCGGCCAGCCGCACGGCCCGCGGACGGCCGATGTCGCTGAGGGCGTCCAGGGCGGCGCGGATGGTGCGGCCCGAGAAGAGGACGTCGTCGACGAGGACCACGGTCCGGCCGTCGATGCTCGCGGGGACGGCGGTGCGCGCGGGGGTGCGGACCGGGTGCCGGGAGAGGTCGTCGCGGTACATGGTCACGTCGAGGGAGCCGGCGAAGACGGGGGGACCGTCCGGCTCGATCCGCGCGATCGTCTCGGCGATGCGCCTCGCGAGGGCGACGCCGCGCGTCGGGATGCCGAGGACGACCAGCGACTCGGGGCCGCGGTTCGACTCGAGGATCTCGTGGGCGATGCGCGTGAGCGCTCGCGTGATGTCAGCGCCGTTGAGCACGATTCGTGCCGTCACACCGACCTCCTTCCCCGCCTCACAGGACGGCTGTTAAAGGAAAAGCCGTGTCGAGTATAGGGGCCGTCGCGCGGCCCGCCGGACGGGCAGCCCGGGAACGACCTCGGCCCGCCCGATCACGGGGATCCGGCGGGCCGAGCAGGTCTCCGAGGCGGGTCAGGCCGTCGTGCGGGACTCCGCGACGGAGGCGAGGAGCCCGTTGATGAAGCCCGCCGAGTCGTCGGTCGACAGCGACGTGGCGGCCTCGACGGCCTCCGAGATGGCGACGCCGTCGGGCACCGCGTCGTTGTGCAGGATCTCCCACACCCCGATCCGGAGGATCGCGCGGTCGACCAGCGGCATGCGCGAGAGGGTCCAGCCCTGGGCGAGCCGGGCGATCAGCTCGTCGATCTCGTCGGCGTGGTCGATGACCCCGTCGACGATCTCGCGGGCGTAGAGCCACGAGGCCTCACGGGCCGGCTCGTTCGCCGCTCGCTCGGCCTCGGCGCGCAGCGACTGGGCGAAGCTGATCTGCCGGACGTCGGCGTTGTAGAGGATGTCGAGGGCGCGCTTGCGCGCCTTCGTGCGAGCACTCACGGGAGGCCCGGCTCAGCTGACGCGGCCGAGGTAGTCGCCCGTGCGGGTGTCGACCTTGACCTTCGTGCCCTGCTCGAGGAAGAGCGGGACCTGGATCTGGTAGCCGGTCTCGACCGTCGCGGGCTTGGTGCCGCCGGTCGAGCGGTCGCCCTGGAGGCCCGGCTCCGTGTAGGTGATCTCGAGGACGACCGAGGCGGGGAGGTCGATGTAGAGCGGGTCGCCGTCGTGCAGGGCGAGGGTCACGTTCTGGTTCTCGAGCATGAAGTTCGCCGCGTCGCCGACGACCGCCTCGGGGACGGTGATCTGGTCGTAGTCGCTGGTGTCCATGAACACGAAGTCCGCGCCGTCGCGGTAGAGGTACTGGAAGTCGCGGCGGTCGACGTTGGCCGTGTCGATCTTGGCGCCCGCGTTGAAGGTCTTGTCGACGACCTTGCCCGTGAGGACGTTCTTCATCTTGGTGCGGACGAAGGCGCCGCCCTTGCCCGGCTTGACGTGCTGGAAGTCGATGACGTTCCAGAGCTGGCCGTCGATGCTGAGGACGGTGCCGTTCTTGATGTCGGTGGTAGAGGCCATGCGAAGGGGGATCCGTTTCGGTGGAAGTCTGCGCCGGCGAGCCCGGTACGCGGGCGCGGCGATATCGGCCGGTCCGGCTGACCCGTCGAGTGTAGTCGACGCGGCCCCGTCGGCAGAGGAGTCTGGACGCCGCGTGCGAATCGCCCCACCGGTCCGCGGGAGCGCGAGACGGTGGAGGACCGACCCCGAGGAGGAGCACAGAGACGCCGTTCCCGCCGACACCGTCGTGCCGCCCTGGTACTCGATCGCGTTCATCGCCGTGCCGATCGTCATCGCCGTCGTGATCGTGCTCGTCGTGGTGCTGATCGTCGTGGACGTGCGCCGGGCGCGCTCGCTCGGAGTGGATCCGCTGACCCTGCGGACCGACGTCACGGCCCGCTTCGCGCGCGCGGGTCCCGGCTCCGCCCGCCCGCTGGCGGACCGGCTCGCCGAGCTGGAGGCGCTGCGAGCGGCGGGCACGATCACCGAGGCCGAGTACGCCCAGGCGCGGAGGGCCGCCCTGGGCGGAGGCTGACGGCGCCGCCCGGGCTCAGCCGAGCCGGACCTACGATCCGATCTCCTGGTACGCCGCGAACAGCAGCGACGTCTCCGGCCCCTGCAGGATGCTCGGGCGGGCGATGTCGTCGAGGACCACGAAGCGGAGCATGCCCGCGCGGGTCTTCTTGTCGCGCTGCATCGCGGCGAGGAGCGTCTCCCATCGTCCGAGCGGGTAGCTCGTCGGCAGGGTCAGCGACTCGAGGACCCGGCGCTGGCGGTCCACGACCGCGTCGCTGAGCGATCCGGTCAGGCGCGAGAGCTCGGCCGCGAACATCATCCCGACGGAGACGGCCGCGCCGTGGCGCCACTGGTAGCGCTCGGCGTGCTCGACCGCGTGCCCGAGGGTGTGCCCGTAGTTCAGGATCTCGCGCAGGCCCTTCTCGGTGAAGTCCTCGCCGACGACCCGCGCCTTGATCCCGATCGACAGCTCGACCAGGCTGCGGAACTCCTCCGACGTCGGGTCCGTGGCCAGGTCGATGTCGGACTCGATGATGTCGAGGATGCGCGGCTCGGCGATCATCCCGTACTTCACGATCTCGCCGAAGCCGGCCAGGATCTCGTTGCGCGGGAGGCTGGACAGCACGTCGAGGTCGGCGACGACAGCCCGCGGCGCGTGGAAGGCGCCGACGAGGTTCTTGCCCTCGGCCGTGTTGATGCCGGTCTTCCCGCCGACGGCCGCGTCGACCATCCCGAGCACGGTGGTCGGCACCTGCACCAGGTCGACCCCGCGGAGCCAGGTGGCGGCGACGAAGCCGGCCAGGTCGGTGATCGCGCCGCCGCCGAAGCCGACGACCGCATCCGTGCGGGTGAAGTCCGACTGCCCCATCACCTGCCAGCAGAAGGCCGCCACCTCCACGCGCTTCGCGGCCTCGGCGTCCGGCACCTCGGCGAGCAGCACCTCGTAGCGCTCGAGCAGGCTCTCGCGGATCTCGGCGGCGAGGACCGCGAGGGTCGGCGGGTGCACGATGAGCACCTTCGCGGCCCGGGGGCCGATCGCGTCGGCGAGGCCGTCGAGGAGTCCGCGCCCGACGTGGATGTCGTAGCCGTTCTCTCCGGCGACGGGGATGGCGGTGGTGCCGTCGTTCATGACTGTCTTCCGCTCGGGCGGCTCGTGGCCGCCGGGTCCGATGGTGCAGGGGTGGCGGAGGGGCGCTGCGCGCGCACCCACTCCGCGATCTCGGCGGCGATCAGGGTGATCGGCCGCCGGGAGGTGTCGACCACGGTGTCCGCGAGGGACTCGTAGACCGGGCGCCGCTCGTCGAAGATGCGGACCCAGTCGCCGACCCCGCCGCGCACCAGCGGGCGGGAGCCGGAGCCGAGCCGGTCGCGGACGGCCTCGGCCGTGGTGGTGAGGAGCACGACGGGCACGTCCGCGAGGTCGGCGCGCGTCGCGGGATCGAGCACCGCTCCCCCGCCGAGGCTCAGCACCACGTCGCGGCGGACGGCGCGCTCGACGACACGGCGCTCCTCCCGGCGGAAGGCCGGCTCGCCGTGGGCGTCGAAGTAGGGGGCGATCGGGCCGTGGGTGCGCACGAACTCCGCGTCGGAGTCGACGAACCCGGCGCTCAGCGCCTTCGCGACCCGCTTGCCGATCGTCGTCTTGCCGGCGCCCATCGGGCCGATCAGGACGAGGCGGGCGCGGGCCGCGCCGGTATCGTGACCCGCCATCAGCGGGCCGCCGAGGACGCGGCCATCAGGCGAGCCCGAGACCCGGGTCGCTCGCGGCGGCCGTGCGGAGCTCGTCGGGGATGGCGGCGAGGTAGCCCTGCAGGTTGCGGCGGGTCTCGGTGACGCTGTCGCCGCCGAACTTCTCGAGCACGGCGTTCGCGAGCACCAGGGCGACCATCGCCTCCGCGACGACACCGGACGCCGGCACCGCGCAGACGTCGGAGCGCTGGTGGTGAGCGCCGGCTGCCTCGCCGGTGGCGACGTCGACGGTGCGCAGCGCGTGCGGCACGGTCGCGATCGGCTTCATGCCGGCGCGGACCCGCAGCACGGTCCCCGTGCTCATCCCGCCCTCGGTGCCGCCGGCCCGGTCGCTGGACCGGGAGATGCCGGCGGCGGACTGGAAGAGCTCGTCGTGCGCCTCCGAGCCGCGGCGGGTGGTGGTGAGGAAGCCGTCGCCGACCTCGACGCCCTTGATCGCCTGGATCCCCATCAGGGCCGCCGCGAGCTGGGAGTCGAGACGACGGTCCCAGTGCACGTAGGAGCCGAGTCCGGGCGGGAGATCGTACGCGAGGACCTCGACCACGCCGCCGAGGGTGTCGCCGTCGTCGTGGGCGCGGTCCACCTCGGCGACCATGAGGGCGCTGGTCGCGGCGTCGTGGCAGCGCAGCGGATCCGCGTCCAGGGCGGCGACGTCGGCCGGGCCGGGCAGCGGCGAGCCCTCGGGCACGCGGACCGGCCCGATGGCGAGGGTGTGGCTGACGAGCGAGACGCCGAGCTCGCCGAGGAAGCGGCGGGCGACGGCGCCGAGGGCGACGCGGGCCGCGGTCTCGCGGGCGGAGGCGCGCTCGAGCACGTTGCGGGACTCGGGGAAGCCGTACTTCTGCATCCCGACGAGGTCGGCGTGGCCCGGGCGGGGCCGGGTGAGCGCGGCGCCGCGGCCCTTGGGCAGGCTCTCGGGGTCGCGGGGCTCCGCCGACATGACGTCGACCCAGCGCGGCCACTCCGTGTTGCCGATGCGCAGGGCGATGGGGCTGCCCATCGTCGCTCCGTGCCGGACGCCGGAGGAGATCGTCAGCTCGTCCTGCTCGAAGTTCATCCGGGCTCCGCGGCCGTAGCCGAGCTTCCGGCGCGCCAGATCGGCGCGGATGTCGTCGAGGGAGACGGGGACGCCCGCCGGCAGTCCTTCGAGGACGGCGACGAGTTCGGGACCGTGGGATTCCCCGGCCGTGAGCCAACGGAGCATCCTCCGATTCTGGCACACGAGGTCAGTGCGCCGGACCCGCCGAGACGGCTCGGCGCATCGCCGCGAGCACCTCGTCCTCACGATCGAGAGGCAGGGCCGGGTCGCCGCCGACGAAGATCCGCACCTGCACGAGTGCCTGGTGGAGCAGCATCCCGAGCCCGGAGACGACCGGGGAGCCGCCCTGCTCCCAGCGCCGGGCGAGAGCGCTCGGCCACGGGGAGTACGCCACGTCGAACAGGGTCGAGCCCGCGACCGCCGCGTCGGGCACGTCGAGGCCGTCAGCCGCCCCGCCGGGGAGCGTCGAGATCACCAGCGGCGCTCCGGTGGACCAGTCGGCGAAGGAGCGGACCGAGATCAGGACGCCGAGCGACTCCGCGAGCGGAGCGAGCTCGACGGCCCTCGACGCCGTCCGCAGGACGAGGTCGACCCGCGCCGCGCCCAGCTCGGCGGCGGCGGCCAGGGCGGAGGCGGCGGTCGCTCCCCCGCCGAGCACCTGGACGCGCTCCGCCGAGACGACGCCCGCCTCGGCGAGGGCGCGCACGATGCCCGCGACGTCGGTGTTGAACCCGCGGAGGCGGGGTGCCGGGCCGGAGCGGTCGACCAGCACGGTGTTGACCGCGCCGGTGACCCGGGCGACCGCGTCCTCCTCCGCCAGCAGCGGGCGCACCGCGTTCTTGAGCGGCATGGTCAGCGACAGTCCGTGCCAGGGCTCACCGGACACGACCTCGGAGAGGGTCGCCTCCGTCGTCTCGACGGCGCGGTAGCTCCAGTCGAGTCCGAGCACCCGGTACGCGGCCGCGTGCAGCGCGGGCGACTTCGAGTGCGCGATCGGCGCGCCGAGGACCGCGAGGCGGTACCCGGCGGCCGTCACTGGTACTCCGGGTGGTCCCGCATCCAGGCCCGCCACTGGTCGACGGCCGCGTTGTGCTCGGCGTCGGTGGTGGAGTAGACCGTCTCGCCCGTCTCGAGGTTCACCGTGACGAAGTACATCCAGGTGCCGTCCGCGGGGTGCATGACCGCGTCGATCGCCACGTCGCCCGGGTTCGAGATCGGCGCGGGCGGCAGACCGTCGCGCTGGTAGGTGTTGTAGACGTTGCCGGCGTCGTTCCGCTCGGCGTCCGTGGTCGAGACGCGGTCGGTCGCGCCGGTGCCGTACGCCACGGTCGCGTCCGACTGCAGGCGCCACCCCTGGTCGAGGCGGTTCTGGAACACGCGCGCGACCTTCGGGAAGTCCTCGGCGACGCGGGCCTCGCGCTGCACGAGGGACGCGAACACCACGACGCGGTAGCGGTCGTCCACCGGCACACCGGCCTGGTCGAGCGACTGGTACATCCGGTCGACCAGCGTCTTCAGGATGTCGTGCGCCGGCGTCGACGGGTCGATGTCGTAGGTCGCGGGGAACAGGAACCCCTCGAGGCTCGTCGCCCCGGCCGGGAGCCCGAACGAGCCCCAATCGGCGGCGGCCGCCTCGAGGTCCGTCAGCGCGACCCCGGTGCCGTCCGCGATGAGCGGCAGCGCCTCCTTGAGCGCCGTCCCCTCGGGGATGACGAAGGTGTTCGCGAGGCGCGTCGACTCGGAGTCGAGCAGCGCCGACAGTGCGGCCTTGGCGCTCATCTCGGCCTTGAGCGAGTACGCGCCGGGCTGGAAGACGGGCTCCGGGCTTTGGGCGAGGAGCAGGTCGTAGAAGGGGTCGTACGACTTGATGACCCCGTCCGAGACGAGGTTGTTGGCGATGTCGCTGCCGCCGTCGCCCTGGTGGATCGTGAACAGCACCTCGCTCGAGCCGGTGCCGGTGAAGTCGGTCGGCTCGGGCTCGGCGAACAGGCCGCGCACGGGCTCGAGGAAGATCGTCACGGCGATGGCGACGAGCGCGGCGAAGACGCCGAAGGCCAGAAGCCCGCCGATGAGCCCGCGGCGGCTGCGGCGCTTCTTCGCGCCACCCGTCGCGCGAGCCGCGCGGCGACGCTTCGGGCGCGCGTCCGGGTCGAACGCGGCCGCGTCGTCGCGGCCGCGGGGCTCGGGCACGTCGGGCCCGGTGAAGAGGCGGCCCAGAGGATCGTGCGCCTCAGTCGGCGCGGGCTGCTGCTCCGGAGTCGGGTCGGGCGGAGTCGGCTGCGCCTGCTCGGCGGCGCGGGCGTCGCGGCGGCTCGGGGGGACGTCGGTCACGAGGAGGTCCTTCGTTCGGTTCGAGCAGGACCCCGGCCGGGGTGCCGGCCGAGCGCTCGGAATCGATGGCGTGCTGCAGGATCACCACGGCGGCGACCTGGTCGATCACGGCTCGGGAGCCGCGGGTGGTGCGTCCGGAGCGGTGCAGGGCGCTCTGAGCGGTGACCGTCGACAGCCGCTCGTCGACGAGCCGCACCGGAGCGGTGGGCACCGCCTCGGCGAGCAGTCGAGCGAATCCGCGCGCGTCCTCCGTCGAGGCCGTCTCGGCCCCCGACAGCGACAACGGCAGTCCGACGATGATCGCCTGGGCATCGTACTCGGCGGCGAGGTGCGCGATCCGGGAGACGTCCGAGGATCCGCCGTCAGTGCCCGCCCTCGCGACCGTCTCGACGGGCACCGCGAGCAGGCCGTCGGCGTCGCAGCGGGCGACCCCGATGCGGGCACGGCCCACATCGATGCCGAGCCGGACGCCGAACCGGCTCATTCAGCTGGTCGCTTCCTGCACCACGGCCTCGAGCGCCGCGCCGATGGCGGAGACGTCGGAGCCGCCGCCCTGGGCGAGGTCGTCCTTGCCGCCTCCGCCGCCACCGAGGATCCCGGCGGCGCGCTTGGCGAGCGCACCCGCGCGGCGGCCCTGGTCGCGGGCGGCCTGGTTGGTGGCGACGATCACCGCGGGCTTGCCCGAGACGTCGGCGGCGAGCGCGACGACGGCCGGCTCCTGGCCGAGCCGCTCGCGGACGGAGGTCACGAGGGAGCGCAGCTCGTCGGTCGATCCCGCGGTGCCGATGCTCTCGGCGACGACGGTCGTGCCGCCCACCGTGCGACGGGTCGCGGCGAGGGCGGGCACCCGGTCGGCGAGGGCCTTGGCCTCGAACGCGGCGATCCGCTTCTCGGCGGCCTTGAGGCTCGCGACGAGCTCGCCGATCCGCTCGGGGAGCTGCTCGCGCGGGGTCTTCAGCGAGGACGAGATCGTGCTGACGAGGGCGCGCTCGGCGGCGAGCTCCTGGAAGGCCTCGCGGCCCACGAGCGACTCGACGCGGCGGTTGGTCGATCCGACCGAGGACTCGCTGACCAGGCTGATCACGCCGACCTCGGACGAGCGCCCGACGTGGGTGCCCGCGCAGAGCTCGCGCGACCAGGGCCCGCCGATGTCGACCACGCGGACGACGTCGCCGTACTTCTCGCCGAAGAGGGCCATCGCGCCGAGCGCCTTCGCCTCGTCGATCGGGAGCTCGCGCGTGACGACCTCGAGGTTGTCACGGATCGCCGTGTTGGCGATCTCCTCGATCTCGCTGCGGGTCTCGAGCGAGAGGGCCTGGTTCCACGAGAAGTCCAGGCGCAGGTAGCCCGCCTTGTTGTAGGAGCCGGACTGGTGCGCCTGCGGACCGAGCACCTGGCGCAGCGCGGCGTGGATGAGGTGCGTGCCCGAGTGCGCCTGCGTGGCGCCCCGGCGCCAGTCGCGGTCGACGACGGAGGTGGCGGCGTCGCCCACTCCGACCTCGCCGCTGGCGACCTGGACCTTGTGGCTGATGAGCCCCTTGACGGGCTTCTGCACGTCGAGGACCTCGAGATCGAAGCCGGAGCCGACGATGCGGCCGGCGTCGGCCTCCTGGCCGCCCGACTCCGCGTAGAGGCTGGTCGCCTCGAGGATCACCTCGGCGATGTCGCCCGCGACCGCCTTCGTGACGGAGTGCCCGCCGACGATGAGGCCGAGGATGCGCGTCTCGGTGTCGAGCACGTCGTAGCCGGTGAACAGCGTCTCGCCGTGGGCGCGGAAGTCGGCGTAGACCGAGAGATCGGCCAGCGCCGACTTCTTCGACTTCGCGTCGGCCTTCGCACGCGTGCGCTGCGCGGTCATGAGGGAATCGAACGCCTCGCGGTCGACCGTCAGACCCGACTCCTCGGCGATCTCGAGGGTGAGGTCGATCGGGAACCCGAAGGTGTCGTGCAGGAGGAACGCGGTGTCGCCCGGCAGCGTCGGCGACTCGGCCTTCTTCGTCTTCAGGACCGCGAGGTCGAGGATCTCGGTGCCGGCTGCGAGGGTGCGCAGGAACGCCTCCTCCTCGCCGTAGGCGCTGGTCGAGAGGCGCTCGAACTCCGTGGACACCTCGGGGTAGGCCGACGCCATCGCGTCGCGCGAGGCGGCGAAGAGCTCGGGGAACGTCGCGGTGTCCACTCCGAGCAGGCGCATGGCGCGCACCGTGCGGCGCATCAGGCGGCGGAGGATGTAGCCGCGCCCCTCGTTCGACGGCGTCACGCCGTCCGACAGCAGCATCAGCGAGGAGCGCACGTGGTCGGCGATGACGCGCATGCGGACGTCGTCCTCGTGGACGGCTCCGTAGCGGCGGCCCGAGAGCTCGGCGGCGCGATCGAGGACCGGACGGACCTGGTCGATCTCGTACATGTTCTCGACGCCCTGCTTGAGGAAGGCGACGCGCTCGAGGCCCATGCCGGTGTCGATGTTCTTGCGCGGCAGCTCGCCGAGGATGTCGAAGTCGACCTTGCTCGTGCCCTCGCCGCGGAGGTACTGCATGAAGACGAGGTTCCAGATCTCCACGTAGCGGTCGTCGTCCGTCGCCGGGCCGCCGTCGATCCCGTAGGCGGGGCCGCGGTCGAAGAAGATCTCGGAGCAGGGGCCGGCGGGGCCGGGTTGGCCGGTCGACCAGTAGTTGGTGTCCTTGTCCAGGCGCTGGATGCGCTCGTCCGGCAGTCCCGCGATCGTCTTCCAGAGCGCGATCGCCTCGTCGTCGTCCTTGTAGACGGTGACCCAGAGGTCCTTCTCGTCGAAGCCCAGTCCCCCGTCGCTCTCGGCGCCGGTGAGCAGCTCCCAGGCGTAGCCGATCGCCCCCTCCTTGAAGTAGTCGCCGAAGGAGAAGTTGCCGTTCATCTGGAAGAAGGTGCCGTGACGAGGCGTCTTGCCGACCTCCTCGATGTCGTTGGTGCGGATGCACTTCTGCACGCTGGTGGCACGCGGGTACGGCGCGGGGACCACTCCGGTGAGGTAGGGCACGAACGGCACCATGCCGGCGACGGTGAAGAGGAGGCTCGGGTCCTCGCTCACGAGGGAGGCGGAGGGGACCACGGTGTGGCCGCGGCTCCCGAAGAAGTCGAGCCAGCGGTTGCGGATGTCTGCGGTCTGCATGGGTTCCGTTACGGTTCGGTCGGTGACGACGCGGATGTCGGGCGGCGGGGCGTCAGCCCTCGCCGATGGCGGCCTTCAGTTCGGCCTCGCGCTGGTGGTAGCCCTCGGAGACGGCCTCGCCGAGCTCCTTCGCGGTGCGGTTGATGTCGGCGAAGAGCCGGGAGCCCGCCTCGGTGCGCGAGACCTGGTGGGCGACCGCGAATCCGAGGCCGATCCCGATGACGATCAGGAGGATGTTCTTCACGGGGTGTCCTTCCACAGCGGCGGAGCGGGCGCGACGGCGCGACGACCCGTTCGATTCTAGGGCGCGGGCGCGGCGCTACTTCGAGCGCGGCCGCTTCGTGCGCTTCGCGGCGGAGCGGCCGACCGCGGCTCCGGCCTTGTCGGCCGTGCGTCCGGCGACGAGCACGGCGCGGACTCCGGCGGTGAAGCCGGCGAGCTTGATGAGCGGACCGCCGACGGTCGCGGCTGTGAGAGCGACGAGCGCGTTGACGTTGCCGGTGACCTCGGCGACGTCCTTGGTGATCGTGTCCACCCGCGCGAGCTGGTGGTTGGCCTCGCGGAGGGTGGAAGCCGACTCGTCGAGGATCGGCGTCAGGCCGTCGCTGGCCTGCTTGATGGCCTCGCTCGTGCTGTCGAAGACGCGCCCGAGCTTCCAGAGCGGGACGGCGGTGATCGCCACCAGGATCGCGAACACCCCCGCGGCGATGAGCCCTGCGATGTCTCCACCGGTCACGGTGACCTCCGTTCGATGCCGCCCAGCGCGGCACTCCAGCCTACCGACGGGCCGCGAGAGGGTCGGACGCGGGGACGGGCGCTCGGCTCGGGCGCGACGGCCGGATCGGGCGCAGCGCGGGACTCTCGGAGCGCGGCGGGCACTCCGGATCGCGACCCCGGGAACGGTAAAGGCCCCGGTGCGGACACCGGGGCCTTTCTCTGCGGGGCTGGACTCAGCGGGCCGCGTAGTACTCGACGACGAGCTGCACTTCGCAGGTCACGGGGACCTCGGCGCGCTTCGGGCGGCGCAGGAGCGTCGCCTGCAGCTTGTCGATCTCGACCTCGAGGTAGCCCGGGGTCTTGGGGAGGACGTCGACGTGTCCACCGGCGGCGGCGACCTGGAAGGGCTCGGTGCCCTCGGAGCGGGTCTTGACGTGGATGACCTGGCCCGGCTTCACGCGGAAGGAGGGGCGGTCGACCGTCTTGCCGTCCACCATGATGTGGCGGTGGGTGACGAACTGGCGGGCCTGCGCGGTGGTGCGGGCGAAGCCCGAGCGCAGGACGAGGGCGTCGAGGCGCATCTCGAGGAGCTCGACCAGGTTCTCACCGGTCAGGCCCTGGGTGCGGCGCGCCTCCTGGAAGGCGATGCGGAGCTGCTTCTCGCGGATGCCGTACTGGGCGCGCAGACGCTGCTTCTCACGCAGGCGGACCGCGTAGTCGGAGTCGGCCTTGCGCTTCGAGCGGCCGTGCTCACCGGGAGCGTAGGGACGCTTCTCGAGGTAGCGGGCGGCCTTCGGGGTCAGGGGGATGCCGAGGGCGCGCGAGAGGCGCGTCTTCGAGCGGGTACGGGACGTGGTCGACACAGTGGTCCTTCCAAGGTCTGAGAGGTTCGGTCGCAGCTCTCGACCGCCGGCTCCGGGAGGAGGGCGGACGCCGCGGTCGTGTCCTCCGCGGGTGCGGGGGAAGGGTGACCGCAGTGGCGGGCTGCGCGATTCAGAGGGATGCGCTGCTCCGCTCGGCTACAGAGCGGTGGGCAACCTCGCAAGACTATCAGGCCACGGCCTCCCGTGCGGGTCGCGCGAGTTCGTGGTCGGCGCGGTCAGCCCCGGTCGCCGCGGATGATGCGCAGGAGCTTCGCCAGTCGTGCGGAGACGTCGCGCTCGTTGCCGTGCTCGGTGGGCCGGTAGTACCGCGCGCCCTGGAGCGGGTCCGGGAGGTACTGCTGCTCGAGGACGCCGAGGTCGGCGTCGTGCGGGTACCGGTAGCCCTTCCCGTGGCCGAGCTTCTTGGCGCCGGGGTAGTGCGCGTCGCGCAGGTGCGCCGGCACCCGACCCGCGCGGCCCGCGCGCACGTCCGCGATGGCCGCGTCGATGGCGGAGTAGGACGCGTTCGACTTCGGGGCGGTCGCCAGGTGCACGACCGCCTGGGCGAGCGGGATGCGCCCCTCCGGCATGCCGATGAACTGCACGGCGTCGGCCGCGGCGATCGCGACGACGAGCGCCTGCGGGTCGGCCATGCCGATGTCCTCGGACGCGGAGACGATGATGCGGCGGGCGATGAACCGCGGATCCTCCCCCGCCTCGATCATCCGGGCCAGGTAGTGCAGCGCCGCGTCGACGTCCGAGCCCCGGATGGACTTGATGAAGGCGCTGATGACGTCGTAGTGCTCGTCGCCGTTGCGGTCGTAGCGCAAAAGGGCGCGGTCGACGGCGCGCGCGACGACCTCGGTCGTGATCACGGGGAGCGCGGGCTCCTCGGCGGCGGCCTCGACGGGAGCGCCCTCGTCGTCCTCGTCCTCCTCGTCCGGGTCCTCCGCGGCGGCGGCGCGGGCGACCCGGTCGGCCTCGCGGGCCTCCGAGCGGGCGGAGGTGGCGGCGGCCTCGAGCGCGGTCAGCGCCCGCCGGGCGTCTCCGGAGGCGAGCCGCACGATGCTCGCCCGGGCCTCCTCCTCCAGCGTCACCGAGTCGCGCAGACCCCGCTCGTCGTGCAGGGCGCGGTCGACCAGGACGCCCAGGTCGTCGTCGCTGAGCGGCTCGAGGGTCAGCAGGAGCGAGCGCGAGAGCAGCGGCGCGATCACCGAGAACGAGGGGTTCTCGGTCGTGGCCGCGATGAGGATGACCCACCCGTTCTCGACCCCGGGCAGCAGTGCGTCCTGCTGCGCCTTGGTGAAGCGGTGGATCTCGTCGAGGAAGAGCACGGTGGACGTGCCGTAGAGGTCGCGGGTGGAGAGCGCCTCCTCCATCACCTGCCGCACGTCCTTCACGCCCGCCGTGACGGCGGAGAGCTCGACGAAGCGGCGGCCGCTGGAGTGGGCCACCGCCTGCGCGAGCGTGGTCTTGCCCGTGCCGGGAGGGCCCCAGAGGATCACGGACACCGCTCCCCGCTCCCCCGTCGTGTCGGCGGCGAGGGCGACCAGGGGCGAGCCGGGCGTCAGGAGGTGGCGCTGGCCGGCGACCTCCTCGAGGCTGCGCGGCCGCATCCGCACGGCGAGCGGAGTCGCCCCGGAGCGGAGTCCGGCCTGCTGCATGGTCATGCCCCCAGCGTAACGACGGCCTCCGACAGAGCCCCGGCCCGACTGCCCGGCGCGACGGAGCGGCGTTTGTCGCGCCTCCGGCGGTTCTCGTAGGCTCGACGCGGCCTGCGTGCGCGGGCCGCCGCGCCGAAGCCGCGCGGACGAGGACGTCGGAGGATCACGTGGCCCAGGGCAAGTCGAACGATCGCGAGGCGCGCACCCGGCTCCGGGCCTACCAGGCCCGTCAGAGCCTCCACCGCTCGAGGCAGAAGCGGCGCGTGCGCGACAACGTGATCGCGGCGATCGCCGCCGTCGTCGTGATCGGGCTCGCGGTCGTCGCCCAGATCCTCTACTTCTCCGGCGGCCCCGGCACCCCGGTCGCCGAGCCGACCTCCTCCTCCTCCGCGACCCCGACGCCCGAGGCGACGGGGTCGAACACCGGCGACGTCCCCTCCTCCGACATCGCCGAGGGCCGCGACTGGACGGGCACGCTCACGATCGGCGAGGACCCGCTGGGCATCACGCTCGCCGGCGCCGCCGCCCCGCAGGCGGTGTCCTCCTTCATCTCGCTGACGCAGTCCGGCTTCTACGACGGCGTCTCCTGCCACCGCCTCACCACGGAGGGCCTCTACGTCCTCCAGTGCGGCGACCCGGACGGCGACGGCACCGGCGGACCGGGCTACAGCTACGGTCCCGTCGAGAACGCGCCCGAGGACGGCGTCTACCCGGCCGGGACCATCGCGATGGCCCGCCAGGGCGGCAACGGCTACAGCCAGGGAAGCCAGTTCTTCGTCGTCTACCAGGACACGACCCTGCCCGCCGACGCGGCCGGCGGGTACACCGTGCTCGGGCAGGTCACCTCGGGACTCGACGCCCTCGTCAGCGACGTCGTGTCGAAGGGCACGGCCGACGGATCGGGTGACGGCGCCCCCGCCGAGCCCGTGACCATCACCTCCGTCTCCGTCCAGTAGCCGCACCCGCGGCGTCGTCACGGTCCGCCCGCGCGGGGAGTGCAATAGGCTTGTCGTCACTGCCCGTTCGCGGCCGAGCGCGGTCTTCGGCCCTCCGGCCGTCGAGCCCCACCGGCCGACGACGCGACGGGCACCGAGAAGCACGACATCGAACAGCAAGGTGAGGCTCCGAGCGATGAGTGACCAGCAGCCGTGGGGACGGGTCGGCGACGACGGGACGGTCTACGTCCGCGTCGGCGACGGGGAGCGAGAGGTCGGCCAGTACCCCGATGCGACTCCCGAGGAGGCGCTCGCCTACTACGAGCGCAAGTACACGGAGCTCGCCGGGCAGGTCTCCCTGCTCGAGCAGCGCGCCAAGCGGGGCGCACCCGCCGGAGACGTCGCCCGCACGGTGCAGTCGCTGTCCGCGGCCATCGCGCAGGCGAACGCGGTCGGCGACCTCGAGTCGCTGCAGACCCGGGTCGACGCGCTGAGCGGCTCCGTCGAGGATCTGACCGAGCAGCAGGCGGCCGAGTCGAAGGCCGCGCTGTCCGAGGCCCTCGCCTACCGCGAGGCCATCGTCGCCGAGGCCGAGGCCCTGGCGGCGGTCGACCCGGCGAAGACGCAGTGGAAGCAGGCCAGCGCCGCGATCGACGACCTCTTCGCCCGCTGGCAGAACCACCAGCAGCAGGGCCCGCGCCTTCCCAAGAACGACGCGAACGAGCTGTGGCGCCGGTTCCGCGGAGCGCGCACCACGATCGAGCAGAACCGCAAGGCGTTCTTCGCCGACCTCGACTCCGCGCACCGCGAGGCCAAGCAGGCCAAGCAGGCGCTCATCGACCAGGCCGAGGCGCTGGTGCCCCAGGGCGCCGACGCCATCCCGGACTACCGCGCGCTCCTCGAGCGCTGGCGGGTCGCCGGCCGTGCCGGCAAGCGGTTCGACGACGCGCTCTGGGCGCGCTTCAAAGCCGCCGGCGACGCGATCTACGGCGCCAAGGCCGAGATCGTCGCGCAGGAGAGCGTCGAGTACACCGAGAACCTCGACCTCAAGCTCGCCCTCCTCGAGGAGGCGGAGCCGCTCCTGCAGGAGCAGGACCGCGAGAAGGCCAAGCGGGTGCTGCTCTCGATCCAGGAGCGCTGGGACGCCGTCGGCCGCGTGCCGCGGGAGCAGGTGCGCACCATCGAGGACCGTCTCCGCAAGGTCGAGGCGCACGTCCGCAAGCTCGACGAGGAGCACTGGAACCGCAGCAACCCGGAGCGCAAGGCCCGCTCCGAGGGTCTGGCCTCGCAGCTGACCGCCGCGATCCAGAAGCTCCAGGACGAGCTCGACGAGGCGAAGGCGCGCGGCGACCGCGACGCGATCGCCCAGGCTCAGGAGGCGCTCGACGCCCGCAAGGTCTGGCTCGACGCGATCGGCTAGACCCGCGCCGGCGGATCCCTCCACAGATCCGCTCGCGACGCTCCGGAGGGGAGGCGCATCGGCCAGCATGGCCGGATGCGCCTCCCCTCCGTGCTCCTCCCCGGGCACCTCCCTCTCGCGGAGCTGTGCGCCGCCCGCCTCGACGGCGAGCTGGTCGCGCTCGACGAGGGCTTCCTCGTCGCGGACCTGCCCCTGGGGTCGTCCGAGCGGGCCGCCTCCCTGCGCTCGCTGCTCCCCCGCGGCGCCGTCGCCGATCGTCTCTCCGCCGCGTGGGTGCACGGAGCGACGAACCGTCCGCCGCCGGTGCACAGCGCCTCGATCGACCGGCGGAAGCGCCGGCAGGCGCCGTCGAACCCCCGCCTGCGCTGCCACGAGGTCCTGCTCGACGAGGACGACGTCGTCCTTCTCGGCGGCGCGCCGGTCACGTCGCCTGCCCGCACCCTGATCGACCTCGCCCGGACGGAGGACGCGGGCGCGATCCTCCGGGCGCTCTCTCGGAGCACCCGGACCGGCCTCGACGCCGTCCTCGCGAGGCTGGAGGAGGGCAGCGCCGTCGCCGGACGGAGGATCGTCGGACGACGGCTGCGGGCGGCGCTCGGCGAGGCGCCGCCCGGGGATCAGCCCGCGTTCACCCGGTAGACGTCGTAGACGGCGTCGATCCGGCGCACGGCGTTCAGCACGCGGTCCAGGTGGGTGGTGTCGCCCATCTCGAAGACGAACCGGCTGATCGCCAGCCGGTCGCTCGAGGTCGAGACCGTCGCCGAGAGGATGTTGACGTGGTGCTCCGAGAGGACGCGCGTCACGTCGCTCAACAGGCCCGAGCGGTCCAGCGCCTCGACCTGGATCTGCACGAGGAAGATGCTCTTGGAGGACGGCGCCCACTCGACGTCGACGATCCGCTCCGGCTCCTTCAGCAGCTCCTGCACGTTGTGGCAGTTCGCCTGGTGCACGGAGACGCCGGCTCCCCGCGTCACGAATCCGACGATCTGGTCGCCCGGAACCGGGGTGCAGCACTTCGCGAGCTTCACGAGGATGTCCGGCGCACCCTTCACGAGGACGCCCGACTCGCTGCTCCGGCTCCGAGGCCGAGGCGAGCGCGGGAGGGTGACCTCGTTCTCGTCCGACTCCGGATCGCCCTGGATGGAGGAGACGACCTTCTCGAGCACCGACTGGGTCGAGACGTGGCCCTCGCCGACGGCCGCGTAGAGCGCCTCGACGTCGTTGTAGCGCAGCTGGCTGGCCACCTCGGTGAAGGTGTCCTGGCTCATCAGCTTCTGCAGCGGCAGGTTCTGCTTCCGCATCGCCCGGGCGATGGAGTCCTTGCCCTGCTCGATCGCCTCATCGCGCCGCTCCTTGGTGAACCACTGCCGGATCTTGTTGCGTGCCCGGGGGCTCTGCACGAAGTGGAGCCAGTCCTGGCTCGGTCCCGAGTCGGGGTTCTTCGAGGTGAAGACCTCGACCACGTCGCCCGTCGTCAGAGCCGACTCGAGCGGCACGAGGCGCCCGTTGACCTTGGCGCCCATCGTCCGATGCCCGACCTCGGTGTGAACCGCGTAGGCGAAGTCGACCGGGGTCGCACCGGTCGGCAGGCCGATCACGCGTCCCTTCGGGGTGAAGACGTAGACCTCCTTGGCGCCGATCTCGAAGCGGAGGGAGTCGAGGAACTCGTTCGGGTCGGTGGTCTCCGACTGCCAGTCCGAGAGGTGCGCGAGCCAGGCGAGGTCGGTGTCGTTCGATCCGGAGGTGGGCACCTTGCCGGTGGCCATCTGCTCCTTGTACTTCCAGTGCGCCGCGATGCCGAACTCCGCGTGCTGGTGCATCTCGTTGGTGCGGATCTGGATCTCGACCGCACGCCCCTTCGGCCCGACGACCGTCGTGTGCAGCGACTGGTAGAGGTTGAACTTCGGAGTGGCGATGTAGTCCTTGAACCGGCCCGGCATCGGCGTCCAGCGGGCGTGGATCGAGCCGAGCACGGCGTAGCAGTCGCGCACCGAGTTCACGAGGACGCGGATGCCGACCAGGTCGTAGATCTCGTCGAACTCGCGACCGCGGACGACCATCTTCTGGTAGATCGAGTAGTACTGCTTCGGCCGGCCGACGACGCGACCGCGGATCCGCCCGGCCCGCAGGTCCTCGCTGATCAGGTCGATGACGTTCTGCACGAACTCCTCGCGCTGCGGCGTCCGCCGCTTCACCAGGCTCTCGATCTCGTTGTAGATCTTGGGGTAGAGCACCGCGAAGGACAGGTCCTCGAGCTCCCACTTGATCGCCTGGATGCCGAGGCGGTGCGCCAGCGGCGCGTAGATCTCGAGAGTCTCGGTGGCCTTGCGGGCGGCGGATTCGGCGGGGACGAAGCCCCAGGTCCGCGCGTTGTGGAGGCGGTCGGCGAGCTTGATGATCAGGACGCGGATGTCCTTCGACATCGCCACGATCATCTTGCGGACGGTCTCGGCCTGCGCGCTGTCGCCGTACTTGACCTTGTCGAGCTTGGTGACGCCGTCGACGAGCATCGCGACCTCGTCGCCGAAGTCCGCGCGGAGCTCGTCGAGCTGGTAGTCGGTGTCCTCGACGGTGTCGTGCAGCAGCGCGGCGGCGATCGTCTTCGAGCCGATGCCGAGGTCGGCGAGGATCTGCGCGACGGCCAGCGGATGAGTGATGTAGGGCTCGCCGCTGCGGCGCTTCTGGTTCGCGTGCGCCCGCTCCGCGACCGAGTAAGCGCGCTCGATCAGCGCGATGTCGCTCTTGGGATGGTGCATCCGGACGGTGCGGACGAGGGTGTCGACAGCACCGGAGGGCTGCGCACGCGAGAAGATCCGCGGGACCAGTCTGCGCAGGGCAGCGGTCGAGGACGTCGTCGTCGTTTCCGTCACGCGAGGATCTCCATCGCCCCATTATCGCCCGTGCGGACGGTGCCGACGACCGTTCCGCCCGGGGCGGACGGCGCCTGCGTCAGCCGATGCGTCCGGGGCGCCCCTCGCCGTCGACCACGTCGCCGCCCGCCGCGGCCCAGGCGGTCATGCCGGCGTCGACGTTGGCGACCTCGTATCCGGCGCCCTCGAGGGCCTGCGTCACCATCGCGGAGCGGACTCCGGAGTGGCAGACCACCAGGATCGCCGTGTCGGCGGGGAGCTCGTCCTGCCGGGCGCCGATCTCCCCCATCGGGATGTGGTGGGCGGCCGGAGCGTGCCCCGCCGCCCACTCGTGCGGCTCCCGGACGTCGAGCAGCCAGACCTCGTCGCGCGCGACGAGTCCGACGGCGTCGCCCGCGGTGACCTGTGCGTAGTCGGCCACGGCTCAGCCCTGCACGGCCGGCGCGGCCGGAGCGGTCGCCTTCGCCCGGGCCGACTCCACGCGCTTGTCGTGCTTGGAGATCTCGGGCTCCCGGCTGCGCAGCTGGGCGTACAGCGGCGCCGCGACGAAGATCGTCGAGTACGTGCCGACGATGATGCCGATCAGCAGGGCGAGCGAGATGTCGCGGAGCGTGCCCGCGCCGAGGACGAACGCACCGATCACGAGGATCGCGGCCACCGGGAGGGCGGCGACGATCGAGGTGTTGATGGAGCGCACGAGAGTCTGGTTCTCGGCCAGGTTCACCGTCTCGGAGAAGGTGCGGGTCGTGCTGCCGAGCGCCTCCACGGTGTTCTCGCGGATCTTGTCGAAGACCACGACCGTGTCGTAGAGCGAGTAGCCGAGGATCGTCAGCAGTCCGATCACCGCCGCCGGCGACACCTCGGTGCCGGTGATGCCGTAGACGCCCGCCACGATCACGAGGTCGTGCAGGAGCGCGACGATCGCCGCGAGCGACATCTTCCAGGTGCGGAAGTACGCCCACATGGCCAGGGCCGCGAGGACCACGAAGATCACCAGGCCGCGCAGGGCCTGCTGGGTCACGTCGTTGCCCCACGCCGCTCCGATGAAGGAGGAGGCGACCTGGTCGGTGGGCACGTCGTAGGCCTCCGACAGGGCGTTCCGCACCGCGGTCGACTCGTCGGTCGAGAGCTGGCCGGTCTGCACGCGGATGGAGTCGTCGCCGACGATGGACACTCGCGGCACGGTCTCGGGAGCGACCGAGGTCACCGCATCCGTCGCCGTCGCCTGCTCGAGGCTCGACGGCGAGGACACCGTGAACTGCGAGCCGCCGGTGAACTCGATGCCGAAGTTGAAGCCGCCGCGGGCGACGGTCCCGAGCAGCGTGATCAGGATCAGGGCGAGCGAGACGAGGTACCACGTGCGGCGCCGGCCGACGAAGTCGATCGATCGCGCACCGGTGTAGAGGTCGTTTCCGAACTGCGAGAAGCTGGCCATCACGCGTCCTTCCCGTTCGAGTCGTTGGAGTCGCGCAGGCCGGCCGCCTCGGCGGCCTTCCGCTCGGCGATGGTCTGGCGCTTGGCCGCCTCACGGGACGCGGAGGCGCGCTTGCCGGCGACCACCTGGTCCTGCGGACGGAAGGCGGCTCGGCCGCGGTACACGGCCCCGAGCGCCCGGGGATCCAGGCCCGAGGTCTTGTGCCCCTCGGCGAAGAACGGTCTCGTGGCCATCAGCTGCAGGATCGGGTGGGTGAACAGCGCCACCACGATCAGGTCGATGATCGTCGTGATCCCGAGGGTGAGCGCGAAGCCGCGGACACTGCCGACGGCGAGGAGGAAGAGGACCACCGCGGCGAGCAGGTTCACCATGTCGGACGCGAAGATCGTGCGCAGCGCGCGCCGCCAGCCGGACTCGACGGCGGACTCGAGGCCGCGTCCGTCGCGCAGTTCGTCGCGGATGCGCTCGAAGTACACGATGAACGAGTCGGCCGTGATGCCGATCGCGACGATGAGACCCGCGACTCCTGCGAGCGAGAGGCGCAGTCCCTCCCGCCAGGACAGCAGCGTGACGACGAGGTAGGTGACGATCGCCGCGACGAGCAGCGAGGCGATCGTGACGGCTCCGAGCACGCGGTACTGCGCGATGGAGTAGACGATGACGAGGATCAGGCCGATGAGGCCGGCGAGCAGGCCGCTGGCGAGCTGGGCGGAGCCGAGCGTCGCCGAGATGCTGTCCGAGCTCTGGACCTGGAAGCCGATCGGCAGCGCGCCGTACTTGAGCTGGTCGGCGAGCGTCTTCGACGACTCCTGGGTGAAGGAGCCCGAGATCTGCGCGTTGCCGTCGGTGATGGCGGCGTTCGTCGACGGGGCCGAGATGACCCGGCCGTCGAGGACGATCGCGAACTGGTTCTGCGCACCCTGCAGCGCCACGAGGCGCGAGGTCACGTCGCCGAAGGCCTGCGTGCCCTGGTCGTCGAACGAGAGGTTGACGGCCCAGGTGCCGGTGCTGGCGCCGGAGGAGGTCGTCATCAGGCCGTTCGAGGCGTCCGAGATGTCCTCGCCGGTGATCTCCACCGGGCCGAGGACGTACTTCACCGTCCCGCTGTCGTCGCAGGTGATGAGCGGCTGGTCGGCCGGGGCGAGGTTCGGGTCCTGGCCGTTGAGGAACGCGCAGTCGAACGAGGTGTACTGGGCCTCGAGCGCCGGCGTGAGGTAGGCGAGGTCGCTCGCGTTCGTCGGCGAGGCGGTCGGCTCCGTCGCGAGCGACGGGTCGACGGGCGTCGGCGTGGGCGAGGACGTCGCGTCGCCGCCGACCGAGCTGTTGGTGGCCTGGCTCGCGACGAGGACCGGGCGGAAGTCGAGCTTCGCCGAGGCCTCGATGCGCTGGAGTGTCTCGTCGTCGGGCGTGCCCGGGATCGAGACGACGATGTTGCTCGAGCCCTGGGTCGTGATCTCGGCCTCGGAGACGCCGGACGCGTCGATGCGCTGGCGGATGATCGAGACGGCCTGCGTCAGCTGCTCCGACGAGACGGTGTCGCCGTCGTTCAGCTGCGGCTGCAGGACGATCTGCGTGCCGCCCTCGAGGTCGAGGGCGAGCTTCGGCGTCCAGGAGCCGCCGCCCCAGAGGACGGCCGCCGTGTTGAGTCCGACGAGAGCGAGGATCAGGACACCGAGCCAGCTCAGGGAGCGGCGGGCCTTCCGGACGGGGGTTGATGCGGCCACCCAGGGCTCAGCTTTCTCTTCGGTCGACGGTGATCGGCCCGGGGTCGCCCGGGCGTGGAGAAGGGCGGGCGGGCGCCGATGCGCCCGGCCCGCCCAGGAGACTACTGCGCGTCGGGGCGGCGGTCGCGCTCGACCGGGTCCACCAGCGGGTCGCGGTGCGCGGAGTCGCGCTCGCCGAACTCGGGCGAGCCGGTCGCGGTCAGCGGGTCGGCCTCGTCCTCGGTGTCGGCGGCGACGGCGTTCTCGCTCGGGTCGATGAGGCGGGCGATCGCCTGACGGTGGATGGTCAGCAGCGTGCCGGGGGTCGACTCGATGACGATCTTGTTCGCCTCGTCGTCGATCGACACGACGGTGCCGAAGAGGCCGGAGCCGGTCATGAGCTCCACCCCCGGCTGGAGGTTGTTCTTCATGCTCTCCGCGTCGCGCTGGCGCTTCTTGTTGTTGCGGAACATGAAGATGATCATCACGGCGAGCAGCAGGACGAGCAGGATGATCGTCGGATCCATGGGTGGGCCTTCCGGAGTGGATGGGCGATCCGCCGCGCGGCCTCAGGTCGAGGCGGAGCGGATCGAGCGGCCCGTCGGGCCTAGAGAATCATAGATCATCGGGGAACAGGGGCGGCTGAGCCGCCGTCCCCCGGGGGTCGATGCCGAAGTGGCGGTAGGCGGCGGGGGTCGCCACGCGGCCGCGCGGCGTCCGGGTCAGCAATCCGATCCGCACGAGGAACGGCTCGACGACGGCCTCGACCGTCTCCGCCTCCTCCCCCACCGACACGGCGAGGGTGTTCAGGCCGACCGGCCCGCCGTCGAAGCGGGTCAGCACGATCTCCATCACCGCGCGGTCGAGCCGGTCGAGTCCGAGCGCGTCGACGTCGTAGAGCTCCAGCGCCGCGCGGACGGCGGTCACGTCGGCCCGTCCGCCGTGGACCAGGGCGAAGTCCCGCACCCGCCGGAGCAGGCGGTTGGCGATGCGCGGGGTGCCTCGGCAGCGGCCGGCGATCTCGGCGATCGCGTCCGCGTCGATGTCGAGCTCGAGCAGCCGTGCCGCCCGGGCGAGCACCTGCCGCAGCTCGTCCTCCGCGTAGAACTCGAGGTGCGCGGTGAAGCCGAAGCGGTCGCGGAGCGGATTGGGCAGCAGGCCGGAGCGGGTCGTGGCGCCGACGAGCGTGAACGGGGCGAGATCCAGCGGGACGGACGTCGCTCCCGCCCCCTTGCCGACCATGATGTCGATCCGGAAGTCCTCCATCGCGAGGTAGAGCATCTCCTCCGCGGAGCGCGCCATGCGGTGGATCTCGTCGATGAAGAGGATCTCGCCGGGCAGCAGCGAGGAGAGGACGGCGGCGAGGTCGCCCGCGTGCTGGATCGCGGGGCCGCTGGAGAGCCGCAGGGGCGAGGAGCTCTCCTCCGCCACGATCATCGCGAGGGTCGTCTTGCCGAGACCGGGCGGGCCCGCCAGCAGGATGTGGTCCGGGGTCCGGCCCTGCATGGCCGCGGCCTTGAGCAGCAGCTCGAGCTGGCCGCGCACCTTGCGCTGGCCGACGAACTCGCTGAGGTTCCTGGGCCGCAGGGCGCCCTCGAAGGCGACCTCGGCCTCCGACGCGACCTCGGCGCCCAGCACCTCGTCGCTCACGAGCGGGCCGCCGGACCGAGGCGGGCGAGGGCGAGCCGGAGCAGCGCCTGCACGTTCGTGGCGTCGGAGGCCTGCGCGTCGAGCAGGATCTCGTCGACCACATCGGCCGCGGTGCGCTCGGGCCAGCCCAGGCCGACGAGCGCCGCGAGCACGTTCTGCGCGGCGGTGGCGGCGGGACCGGAGCCGCGGGCGGCGCGCGGACGGACGGTCACCTTGCCGGCGAGGGACAGGATGATCAGCTTGGCCGTCTTCGGGCCGATGCCGCTGACCTTCCGGAACACCCCGTCGTCCTCGTCGGCGACCGCCTGCGCGATCCGGTCCGGCTCGACCGCGCCGAGCACGCCGAGGGCGGACTTCGGGCCGACACCGGTCACGCCGATCAGCAGCTCGAAGATCTCGAGCTGCTCCTCGTCGGGGAAGCCGTAGAGGGTGAGCGAGTCCTCGCGGACGACGAGCACGGTGCTGACCGTGGTCTCGTCGCCGACGCGCATCTCGAGCGCGTGCTGCGGGGTCACGTTCACCGCGTAGCCGACGCCGTGGACGTCGAGGACGGCGAGACTCCCGCGGGCGGAGAGGACGGTGCCGCGGAGGGAGGAGATCACCGCGTCAGTCTAGATGCTCGAACAGGCGTTCGACTCGCGGCCTCGGCGGCGCGCCACGCCCGCTGCGCTGCTGTGCCGCCCGCCGCTCCGTCGGCACCGGCTCCCGCCGACCCAAAGGAGGGCGCGAGAGGGGCCCGCCAGGCGTGGCAGACGGCCAGGGCGAGGGCGTCGGCCGCGTCGGCCGGCCGCGGCGGGGCGTCGAGCCGGAGGACGCGCTGGATCATCGCGGTGACCTGGCGCTTGTCCGCGGCTCCGTAGCCGGTGACGGCGGCCTTCACCTCGCTCGGAGTGTGCATCCCGACCGGGAGCCCGCGCCGGGCCGCCGCGACGAGGGCGACGCCGCTGATCTGCGCGATGCCCATCACGGTGCTGACGTTGTTCTGCGCGAAGACCCGCTCGATCGCGACGGCGTCGGGGCGGTGCTCGTCGAGCAGCGCCTCGAGCCCGTCGCCCAGGGCCAGCAGGCGGCGCTCCAGCGCGTCGTCGGGCGGTGTCCGGAGGACCGTCACGTGCACGAGGGTCGCGTGGCGGTCGCGCGAGACGTCGACGATGCCGACGCCGCAGCGGGTGAGCCCGGGGTCGATCCCGAGGACGCGCATCAGGCCGCCCTCCGGGATCGGGCCGGGCTCACCGCGTCACTCCTCGTTCTCGAGCTCGGCGCGCACCTCTGCCGTGATGTCGAGGTTGGTGTAGACGTTCTGCACGTCGTCCGAGTCCTCGAGCGCGTCGATCAGGCGGAAGACCTTGCGGGCCGTCTCGGCGTCGGCCTCGACCTGGAGGGAGGCGACGAACTCGATGTCGGCGGAGTCGTAGTCGATGCCCGCCTCCTGCAGGGCCGAGCGGGCCGGGACGAGCTCGCTCGGCTCGACGCGGACCTCGAAGCTCTCGCCGTGGTCGAGCACGTCGTCGACGCCGAAGTCGAGGACCGCGCCGAGCACGTCGTCCTCGGTGACGCTCTCTCCGTGGGGCACGGAGATGACGCCCTTGCGCGCGAAGTTGTAGGCGACGCTGCCCGGGTCGGCCATGGTGCCGCCGTTGCGGGTCATCGCGGTGCGGACGTCCGCCGCGGCGCGGTTCTTGTTGTCGGTGAGGCACTCGACGAGCAGGGCGATGCCGTTGGGGCCGTAGGCCTCGTACATGATCGTCGTGTAGTCGATGACCTCGCCGGTGAGGCCGGCACCGCGCTTGATCGCGCGGTCGATGTTGTCGTTCGGCACCGAGGTCTTCTTCGCCTTCTGCACGGCGTCGACGAGCGTCGGGTTGCCGGAGAGGTCGGCGCCGCCGATCTTGGCGGCCACCTCGATGTTCTTGATCAGCTTGGCGAAGGACTTCGCGCGGCGCGAGTCCTTGATCGCCTTCTGGTGCTTGGTCGTGGCCCACTTGGAATGCCCGGACACGGTGCTCCCTCGGAAATCTCGTTGCGTGCGGCCCCCGAGGGCGCCGCTGATGGCAGGGGCCAGTCTATTCGAGAGCCGGTCCGCGCCCGTCTCGGCCCGAGCACCGAGCCTTCCGCGCCCGTCTCGCCGTCGACGAGCTGGACCGCCTCTACGCGGCCCTCCGCTACACACTCGAGGAGGCGCTCGCCCGCGCCGAGGGCCTGCACGCGGCCGACCTCAAGCGCGAGAAGAAGCTCGGCATGCGCGTCCACGGCCGCACAGGAGAGGCGTGCCCCGTCTGCGGCGACACGATCCGCCAGGTGGTCTTCCACGACTCCACGCTCCAGTACTGCCCCACCTGCCAGACCGACGGCAGGATCCTCGCCGACCGGCTGCTGTCGCGGCTGATCAGATAGCGAGCCGGTCCCTGCCCGGCTCGCCGCGGTCGGCTTCCGGAGATGGCGGGGCGGGTGGAGCGGGTCGCGTCCGCCTACAGCGATCCGCTGGCACGCGGATCACTGGTTCGGCTGTGCTTGTGGCGAGCCGGTCCCTGCCCGGCTCGCCGCGGTCGGCTCTCGGGGGTGGCTGGGTGGGTGGAGCGGGTCGCGTCCGCCTAGCGCGATCCGCTGGCACGCGGATCGTGCGTTCGGCGGTGCCTGTGGGAGCCGGTCCCTGCCCGGCTCGCCGTGGCGAGGATCGCGCCGAGGATCTCCTCGGTGAACTCCGGGTCCAGCGGATCGGGACCCAGCCGGGCGACGC